>JAUZEU010000212.1 GCA_030838885.1 Bryobacterales bacterium
CCTTTGAGCCGGCGTTTCAGTTCAATAATCAGATGAGCGCGATCGATCCGCTGAAGCTCGACACAAACAGCGGGGTGCCCTTCGCCTCTTTCCTGTTGGGATACATGGCGAGTGCGTCGGTCGCCAAGAGCGAGCGCCTGGGTAACGAGCGTAAGTACCTTTCGCTCTTTGTGCAGGATGACTGGAAGGTAACTCGTCGTTTGACTCTCAACATCGGCACGGACTACAGCCTGGAGTTCCCCATCACCGAACGTTACAACCGCAAGATGTGGTTCGATCCTTCTGTTCCGCTTCCTATCAGCCAGGCTGTTGGTCTGCCTCTTACAGGCGGCTTCCGTTTTGCGGATAAGAACACCCGCTCACCTTACGATCTGTATAAGAAACAGTTCGGGCCGCGCGTGGGCGTTTCATTCCAGCTCTTCCCTCGCACGGTGATTCGCAGCGGCTACGGCTTATTCTGGATCCCTGCAGCGACCACTGAAGTTACGGGTGACAACCGCGCCCCGGCCTGGGCCATTAATACCCTGGCTGTCGCCTCGCTGGATGGCGGAGTGCACCCTTTCAACACACTGGACAATCCCTATCCGCAAGGCATTCTGGATCCTCCTGGCAACAAGGCGGGCCTGAATACACTCGTGGGGCAGAACGCCGCCGCTAACCAGCGCAACTTCCATACCGGCTACATGCAGCAGTGGAACTTTGACATTCAGCAGGAAGTGGGGCGGGGAAGCGTGCTCGAAGTTCTCTATGCAGGCAGTTCGGGCGTCGGTTTGCCTGCCAATTGGGCCAGCCAGCTGAACCAGCTGGATGACAAATACCTGTCGATGGGAGATGCACTTCGGCAACAGGTGACGAACCCGTTTTACGGTACAGTGCAGGCGGGTCCGCTGTCCCAGCCTACTGTGGCGCAAGGCCAGTTACTCCGCCCATACCCGCAGTTCCAGACTCTCTACGCGGAAGGCATGCCACTGGGCCACTCCACTTATCACTCGCTGCAAATGCAGTTCAATCACAGAATGGGGCTCTCTGTGCTGAGCGCGGCTTATACGTTCAGTAAGGCGATCGGCAATACAGAAAGCCGCAGTGACTGGCTGGAAGGTGGCGCGCAGGGAACGAGCATGGGCTTCCTCAACAACAACAACCGCAGGCTGGATAAGTCACTTGCGGCGGCCGATGTTCCGCAGCGCCTGGTCGTCAGTTACACGGTAGAGGCGCCCTTCGGGCGTGGCAAACGTTTCCTGACGAATACTGGTTTCGCGAATGCACTGGTCTCCGGCTGGCAGCTTTCCGCTCTCTACACGGCTCAAAGCGGAACACCCATCGCAGTGGGAACCCTCACTAACCTCTCGGGAGCTTATAACGATGTTACGGATGTGTACGGCTCTTACAGCAGCAATTCACGCCCGGATAACATCGGAAAAAGCGCCAATCTTGATGGTTCCGCCGTCAGCAAGCTGAATCAATGGTTTAACACCAGCGTGTTCCGGCAGTCGGCGCCCTATACCTTCGGGTCGGCGCCCAGAACTCTGCCCGATGCGCGCTGGCACGGAACGAACAACATCGATCTGGGCTTTTTCAAGAACAACCGGTTCGGCCGCGATGGTCGTTTTAATCTGCAGTTCCGGGGCGAGGCGTTCAATGCCGCGAATCGTGTGAAGTTTGGTATTGCGGGGATGTTCCTGGGCAACCAGAATTTCGGTGTTATCAGCAGTCAGGCGAATTCACCGCGGCAGATACAGCTTGCTCTGAAGCTGATCTACTAAGAGTGTGCGGGGCGGTCGGCGCTACGCTGGCCGTCCCCGCTCTCAACGAAATGCAATACGAGCTTTTCGGGAATCAAGCTCACTGGCCGGGAGACCCGGCACTTTCTTCAGATCGTCCAGAGTGGCAAAGCTGCCATTGTGCATCCGGTAGTCCACCACAGTCTGCGCCACCGCCTCACTTACACCTAACACCGGAGCGATCTGTGCCGCGGTCCCGGTATTTACATTCACTCTGGTAAAGTTACCGGCCAGATAACGCAGCACGCGATCAAACTCTTCCGAACTCCCTTTCGCGCCTATCGAGACCATCTGGTCGACAGTCGCGGTCCACTCCGCCTCTGTCTTGAAATCGCTTACCATGCTGGATGCATGGCAGGTGCCGCAAATCTTCTGGAAGGTGGCTTTGTCAGCGGCTTCACTCTGAGCCCCACACACCGTGGCGCAACCAAGCGCTATACCGCAGGCAAGCCTGATGCGCTTTGCCATCTGCAATCAGGCCTTCAGGTACGGGCCCAGATACTCTTTCAACGTGTCGCGCATCTGTTCGTGTGATATGGCCGGCGCCGCAGGGCGCTTGACGGGCGCGCCGGGCACGGCTGGAGCAGTCCGCACCTTCGTCCCTGGCCGGAACACGCCGCGAGCGATCATCACGTCAATCGTATTCACGGGCATGATGCTGGCCGTCGCCTGAATCCTGCCGAACATATCGAACGCCTCGCGTTTTTTGCCCTGATTCCAGAGGTCGTATGCCGCTGAATAAACGTCTGCCAGATTTGTATACGGGCAGTGCCCGGTAAAACCCAACTGCATTTCTGTAATCATCGTCTGAACGCCGAACCCTGAGAAGACCTTCAACTCGTCATTCGTTCTTCGCCGGATCTCGGCGATGCGCGTCAGAGGATCGCCCGCCTCATCCTTGACGTGGCGGAAGTTGGGAATCGCCTTGTACATTGCAACAAGCAGATCCACGCTCATTGTGCCCGTGCTCTGCGCAAAGAGCGGCAGTTCGGTCATGCGGCCGACCTGGCTGTAAAAATCGAGCAGCGCTTTCTCATCGGTGACGCCTGCGGGAGGAAGCGAGATGATTGCGTCTGCACCAAGCTTTGTGGCTAGTTTGGCGTATCGCGTAATGGCCGCCATATCGGGGGATTGAACGCCAATCACCAGCGCCGTCTTGCCACCTTTGCCAGCCGAGAGGATCGCCTCCGTTCCATCCATTCTTTCGGTATCGCTTAACGTGGACCATGCGCTTGCCAGTTGCGGCCATACCAGCCCATGAACTCCGCCTTTGTTACAGAAGCGAACCTCGGCGGCCAACCCATCCACATCCAGCTTGTTGTCTTCCGTAAATGGAGTGAAGGCAATCGGGAAAACGCCGGCCAGTCTTCGACCAGGACCTATGCTCGCGGCTCCGGCGCTGCGGGAAAGCGCGAGCGAGGCAGCGGCTCCGCCGAGGCTCTGCAGGAAGTTCCGCCTGCCGCCATTTACTGAATGAAGATTCTGCATTGTCATTCTCCTAACGCACCGTGGTGTTTGAAGATGCGCTGGTTATCTGAGCCTGCGCGAAACCATTACCAAACTGATTGGATACCTCGGTCAGTTTCCCTTCCGTAAAAATCATGTCCAGCAACTTCTCGCTGTGCATGACCCTGCCGTACTCGTCCTTCAACTGGGCCACCGTCTTACGCGTGGTCGTGTCGATCACGTCTCCCGATGAAGCGTAGACCAGTTTGCCATCCACGCTCGGGGTCATCCAGTAAGCTCCGCCATTGGTCTTGATGCTGGCAACCTGCCTGGGCGGCATCTTCGTGTTGTCGAAGATGTGAATGTAATTGTTGATCCCGTCGGACAGCCAGACTTCCTTTTCGCCGTTAATCAATGCGATGCCATGGCTCGGGCAGCCATGCGGAATCCGGGGCCGCGGAGTTATGTTCCAGTTCTCAGGCCAGCCAAAACCCTGCACTTCTACCGTATGCAGAATCTTGCCCGTATTCACATCCGCAATCACAAAGCCGAGCAGGTTGTTCAGATTCGAGTAGATCAGCGAAGAGTCGTGATTCAGTACGAAGACCCTTACGTTGTCAGGAAAGGTAATTGTCCTGGTCA
>JAUZEU010000302.1 GCA_030838885.1 Bryobacterales bacterium
ATTACAAACTCCGCAAAGAAATCAAAACCGGGTCAGCGCTTTCAGCCGAAAGATTCGCGCAGAACAGGGTATCGCTGCCCCAGTTGAACTGGTAGAGGTAGTTGATTCCGCTCGCGGTGGCATAGAACGGTGAGGGTGGCGTGATGCCTGTGCCAGGGCCTGTATTCTGGCTGTAATTGAGGCCGAAGATATATGCGTTGTTGCCGGAGAGATCGGGCGGGCCGCCAATGAGGGCAATGACGCTGGCATCGCCGGAGGGGTTCTGCATCACCAACTGCATGTAGCGGGGTTTGGGGATGCCCTGAGCGCATTGTCCGGTCTTGAGCGTGAGCACAGGTCCATCGGGAACAAGGGTTGTGGGTGTGATGCCGGGGATGCCAGGGCCTATGAGTTGGATGCGAATTGGCGTCCGGGCCTGTGCGCTGGTGTTGGCAACGGAGAGGCTATAGGCCATCCAGTTGCCAACCGCCAACAGTACCTGGTTGGTTTGGGCGGGAACGGTAAGCGGTTGAGTGGCCTGGTTGGACGTGAGCAGAAGGCTGCCGGAGTTATTCATCGCCGCCATGTTCTGGTACGCGAACACGGTGGACCCGTTCGGCGTTTGGGGGATCGCGGCGTTTTCACCCGCCTCCAGCGTGAGCGGCTCGCCATTCCATTCTTCGGTGACTGCCTGAGACTTCAGTTCTACCCATGCAGATGGCACGAGCGATTACAGGGGATACATCTTGACGGATGCGCCGAGGCTGGTAAGTGGGGACATGCCCGCCACAAACACCGACGAACTACCCCAATTAAAAGACATGATGTAGTTATTCCCGGTGGTTGTCGCGTAGTAACCGGGCGGCGGCGCGACGTTGGTGCCAGGTCCGGAATTCTGCGCCGAGTTTACTGCAATCACGTAAGCATTGTTGCCACTGTTGGTTGCAGGCCCTCCGATGACGACGAAGACTGCAAGACTGCCGCTGTTACTGATAAGGGGGAGTTGCATGTAACGCGGAAGCGCCATGCCCTGCGCCGTTGCAAGCGTGGACAACTGGACGGCAGCGCCGCTGTTCGGAAGATTCTGGGGCGTTTGGCCGGGAATGCCGGGCCCGAAGCCGGCCACCCAGATGGGCGTCTGGCTGCCGGGAATGCTGATGTTGGTGGCGCTGAGATTGTTGCCGAGCCAGTCATTCACTAACAAGGAAGGTTGCAGGGCGAGAGGCGGAACGGTTTGAAACGTGGGCTGGCCTCCGCCGGAGGTTAAGGAGAGAGTTCCCGTATTGTTCTGGCTGGACTGGTTAAACCAGGCGAGCAGCATGGAGCCGTTCGGCGTGATGGGCATATTCACGTTGTCGCCGGGATTCAGGACGACGGGCGCGCCGCTCCAGTTGGGATTAACAGTCAGGCGGTCAATCACCTCGAAAGGACCTGCATTGCCGCGGGCTGATTTTGGCATGTTGGATTCTCCTGGTCGAAAAGAGAGCGGCCCCGAACCGGCGAAAGAGCAAGCCGGGGCCGCAGAGTGTTAAAGAGGGCGGACGCTGATCGAAGCGGCTGCCGCTGTGGAGGGCGATTCGTTAGCGACAAATACCGCGGAACTGCCCCAGTTGAAGACGTACGAATATACGTTGCTGGTGGTGGTTGCGTAATAACCCGCGGGTGGGTTGACGCCAGTGCCGGGGCCCGTGTTCGAGGTGGCATTGACGGCGACCATGTAGGCGTTCTGGCCGCTGTTGTTGGCCGGTCCGCCGATAACGGCGAAGATGGTAAGCGTGCCCGCATTCGATTGCAGGTTGAGTTGCATGTAGCGAGGCAGCGCGTTGCCCTGCGCCGATTGGCCTGTGGAGAGGCTGATGGCGGAGCCATCCATGGGAAGCGCGGAGGAGACCACGCCGGGAATTCCGGGGCCCACGGCGGCAACCCAAATGGGAGTGGCGCTGCCCGGGACGCTGATGTTGGTGATGCTGAGGTTATTGCCCTGCCAGTTGTTAATGTCGACTGACGGCTGATTGGCCAGCGCGGGAACCGGCAGGAAGGTGGGTTGCGCGCCTCCTGAGGTGAGCGACAGCTGCCCGTTGTTGTTTTGGGTGGCCATGTTCTGGTAGACGAGAACCATGGAACCGTTTGTGGTCTGGGGCAGGTTCACGTTCTGACCCGGGTTCAGCGTGACAGGCGATCCGTTCCAGGCCGCGTTCACCGACATTTGGTCGATGACGGTGAATTCCGCTTTTTTTGTTGCTGATCCGTGTGACATGTAAAGCTCCTTTTATTTGCGTGCTTATTGCTGTGGTTTACATCTGCCGGGCTCCATTACCGGGATGTGGTCTCCACATCCGTCAGAGCCAGTTGCAGATTCCGAAGGCGCAGCAGGGGCCGGTTGTTGCCGCTGAGCTGCGCGAAGAGGGTGACGTCGAAGATCAGTTGGCCGCCGGCCGGCTGGGCCATAGCGCCGAAGAGGACAGTGTTGGCCCCTGCCCATGAGGAGATGGCGTTCGCGAAGGAAGAGGCGAAGGTTTCCATCTGGTCAGGGACGCTGACGTCGATATCGAAAGAGCGTGCGAGAACCACGGGCACCACAGGCGTGATGGGGTCAAGACCGGGGGCCGTACCGGTCGCGGCGGTGATGGGCCAGGCGAAGCCGCAACCCATCTTCACGCGATAGATGGCAGAGCCGTCGCTGGCTCCCTTGCGCGCCGTGAGCTGGCCCGGATCCGTGAGCAGATCGTTGAGGATTGTATAGACACGCTGGCACAGGCTCGACGGCGAAGCAGGGCACCTGGCGTTTGCACCCTGATTCGGCAACTGCGCCACGTTGATGGGGATGGAGTTGTCGACGAAAGGAGTAACGGGCTGAGAAGCGGACACCATCGCCGTCATGTAAATGAATTCGCTCAGTACAGTCCACGAAGTGTTCTGTGTGCCTGGAAGGACGATGAGGTTCCGTTCGATCTGGACAGCGGGCCGTGCGTTTTCGGCGGAGAGAACGTTGAGGCAGTCGATCTCGATCTGATGCGATACCCAGTCGCCGGAGAGAGGCGTGGTGGGAACGTAGCTGTCGGTTATGCCGTTTGTCACTGTGCCGGCAATTTGGCCGGGGTAGGGGTTGCCGTCCGGCGCGATGGCCTGCACGCTGATGGTGGCCGCGGGGAAGCTGGATTCGATTTGCGGCCAGGTGAGCGTGATCAGGCGCGACGTGGATTGCTGGACGGGTTGATCGGTGACGGCGTACTGATCGGTGACCGTTTGCTTGCCGGCTTGCAGTGAGAAGCCTGGAACGGGGTTCCAGTCGCTGTTGTTAACGACGTCGGAGACGAGTTGCGCGAAGGCGCCCGCCGTGGCGGCGAAGTTGGTGTTGGTGGGATCGACAATGATTGGCTGGAGCACGGCCCAGGCGGCATTGAAGCGGGCGAGGGCCTGGAACAGCGTGTACTGGACGGGCGCTCCAAACGCGGCGTTGGCGACTGCGCTGCCATTGCTGGTGACGGTGTTGTAAGTGACGTACGCCAGCAGCCTGTCATGCGGCGTGATCTGGGCCTGGTAGTTCAGCGTATAGTGCCAGGCGGCGGATTGCGAAAGAACGTTGTGCAGGTTGCACTGCTTTGTGCCGGTGGAATCGCCTGGCGCCTGGCCCGATTGAGAAATGATGGTCGGTGGTGTTGGGTACTGGCGGAAGACCAGTGGGACAACGGTTGGCGTGCCGGCGGGTCCGATGTGAGTGGAAGTGGGGGAGCCATCCGCGCCGGGGATGAGTTGCAGCCAGAGAGAAGGGCGCGCTTCGTCGGGCGGTGTGGCGGAGGGCGGTTCGGTAAAGACCTGAATGTGCGTGACGTTGAGTTGCAGGTCGACGGAGATCTGCGCGGTCTCTGCGATATCGGGAGCGCTGTAGAGGAATGTGAGCAGGCCGGGGCCGCCGTGTTCGGGGATATCGATTTCCGCGGATGAGAATCCGGCGCTGCCGCTTAACATGCCGAGGGGCTGCACCTGACCATAGAGGGAGATTTGTCCGGCGGCTCCGGCTGGCAGCGTGGAGTTCCACTGCACGGGGAACTGCAGGATCGTGTCGACCGAGTAAGCGGTCATCAGCGCGGCGCGCATTTGTTGTTCGAAGGTCTCTCGCGCGGCCGTGAGCTGATCGTCTGAACCCGTGAAGGGCGCGCCTGCGGGGAACAGCCATTCCACCTCGTTGTCGCTGTAACCAACGGCGAGTTGTTCGCGGCCAATGGCGATGCCGTTGTAAGCCGCGCGGTTCGCCTGGAACATGGCGGCGGCAGAGCCGGCCGAAAGGGTTTTGTCGACGGCGGCGAAGAAGCTGCTGTTAAAAGAGTCGAGATCGACGTCTGTGAACGTTCTGGTTTGGGGCAGCTGCGGGAGGCCCGAGGGCAGAGCCGGCATGGGAACCACGCCGGATTGCAAAGCATTACTGAGAGGTTTCGGCGAAGTGTAGAGCGGCAGGCCCGTGGCGCTGTTGATGGTGACGTTGAGAAGAGACTGCTGGACGGCCCAGAGGGAGCGGGCTCCGGCGGAAGCGGAGGGAGCGGCGGCATCGGTGGGAACACCGCTTGCGCGAAGGGCGCGGCGGCGGATTGCCGCGGATGAGGTGCTGGGCGCGGGCTGCGCTGCGCCGTTGAGCCCGACGGTGAGAAGCAGCGACGGAAACGCCAGCGCGAAGTTGGCAGCGAACGCGGGAAGCGTGGCGCCAGCGGAAGCCGGTGACGGGGCCACCGTAGTGTTGACGTTTTGAGCGGACGGGAAGATCAGGCCGTTCAGGGGATCGACCAGCGAAGGATCGATGAGCGCCATGTCGCGCTGGATGCCGAAGAGCACCGTGACCTCAAAAGCGGGCGGCAAGGCATCTGCGGTTGCGGGAAGAACCACGCGGAGCGTGACAGGCTGCACAGTCCATGCGGGGGTACCGCCGGAGGCGACACCTTGCAGGTAGGTGAGGATCTGATTCACCAGCGTCTGCACCTGCGTGTTTTGGGCGGCTGTGAGATTGACGGAGACGAACGTGCCGTCAGTCGTGAGAGAGAGATTCGATTCGACGTAGAAAGACACGCCCATGCCGAGAATCTGGTCGGCAATGGTGTAGTAACCGGAGAGCGCCGCCTGCGCTTCCACCGCGTTCATGTCGGCGAAGGCCTGCTGGCTGGGGTTCAGGTAGACCGTCACGGTATTGGCCTGGCCTGTGCCGAAGTCAAAAGAGGGCACAACGCCCTGCCAGCGATCGATGGAAATTATGGGATCGAAGTAGAGGTTCTTGTGGCTGAAGGGCAACTGGCCGGGAAGCTGGTTTCCGAACGCGTCGTTCAGGTAGAAAGATATTCCGCACGTACCGGTGAGACTGGCGTAGCGGTCGGGCGGCACGCCGGTGGGCAGCATCTGGTTGGACGTCGCCAAAGTGTAGAGCGGAACGAATGCGCGGTAGTCGCGCGGTGCGGAGTCGCTGGCGCCGGAGGGCGCCTGAGGCTGAATGGGCGCAGAGAGATTGCTCTCGATGAACATGCCCGCGGCGGCCTGCGTTTGGTAAGTAAGCAGGCTATAGAGCAGGTTGACCTGGGCCACGTTCGCTCCAGCGGCAGACAGGGCAACGCGGAGGCTCGCTTCATCGGAAATTCCGGCTGAAACGGCGGCGGAGATGAATGATGCCTTGCTGTGGACCGCGTTTGCGGCCAGTGCACCGCGGGCCGCGGAGGCGGGCACTGTCAGCATGGTGGAGTTCAGCTGACGCGTAAGTTCCACGCCGACAGAACCCGACGCGACGCAGCTGTATTGCAGGTTCAGAGCGGGGTCGGTAGTGACGGCGTAGTAGACGAGTGACGTGTCTGTGGACGCGAGCGAGATGGCGTTGAAGTAGGACTGCACCAGCGAGGGCGAGGCCTGCGTGTTGGCGGAGTCATCGGGCTTATAGGTGATGAGAACAGTGAGTGGCGCGGGCCCGGACGTGAACAGCGCCGACGGCAGATCGTTGCCGGCCGCATCTTTGTAATGCAGGTAGTAACCGAACGCATTGGTAATGGAGGCCTGTTCCAGAATTTGCAGGAAGGCTCCCGGCTCATCGATTTGCGCGCCGACAGACACGGTGGGCACCGGCGGCGCCGCGAGCGTGGCGGAGAAGAGCTGCACGGGGGGCGCGGAGATGGTGGTGGTGTTGGTGCGCAGCAGGAAGACATCAGCGGGATTAATGGCCGCGGATGTGAGGCCGGCGGAGCCTGCCGAGGTTTGGTAGAGCACCTGAATCGAAGCGATCGGGTTGGACGATTTGAGAACTTCGAGAATGTCCTGCAGGGTTTGCTGAGCGGCTTGGCTTGCGCCGGTGACCGCATAAACGTTCGGAATGAACTTCTGCGCGCTCGCCCCACCGGCCGTTGCGGGCACCTGGCTGACCACCAGAGGGATGATGGTGGCCCACGTGAGATTCGCGACAGGAAGAGCCGTGCCATCGGCCATATACGCCGAGCCGGCCTGGCGGGATTCGACTACCATCTTCACCGCAGGGGATTCGGCAGCGGTCAATTGCAGCAGCGATGGCGGAAGTGCGCGGAGGCTGGTGACTACGCTGGCCGGCTGCGTCCACGTGCTTTGCGTGGTGAAAGAGAACGCCTGCGGGCCGGTGCCGGTGAACGGGATGAGAACGGGCGCGCCGGGAAGAGTCACGCTGGTGGGCATGATGCCCGCGTAAGGGTCAACAGCGGCCTTCGCAAGCGTGTAGTTCACGGAAGTGGTGAGCCAGGTCTGCGTGGTATCGGGATTCGTCAGGGCGACGCTGTACTGCGGGGTGGATGTATTGAAATTGCCCGCGGGGAACTGCTGCCACAGAAGCGAATAGAGCGGATTCGTGCCTGCGGGGGCAGGCCCGGTGGGAACGGTGAGACCAGCGGTATAGGGCAGCCTTGCGCCGCCGCGGAACATGCCGGACATCTGGCCTGCGAGGGCCGCGAAGTCGCCGGAGCCCACAGACTGTATGAAGACCTGGTCCAGATTGGCCGAATCGAGCGATTTGTTCTGCATGGTCTGCAGAAGCTGATGAACCGCGCCGCGGATGAGGCCGTTGAAGTATTCAAGGAAGGTCTGCGAAGACAGCGGGACCGTGGCTGTGTCAAGTGCGCCGGTTAGATTTGTTCCGCCCTGAGTCTGGTTGACGAAGAGCTGATTGAAGTATTCGTCAATCTCCGCGATGTAGGTTTGCGGCACGACGTTGTTGGCGGAGAACTGGTACCTGAGGTCGGCCGGTTTGCCGTCTGAGGCGAGGCGCCCCGCGGTGGCCAGTTGCAGGAAGGGCGGCATAGGGAAGACGGAGGCGTGATACTGCGCGCCTGCGGTTCCGTTGAGCACGAAGGCGGAGGTCTTGTTGAAGACGGCCACCTGCGCCAGAAGCAGGTCATAAGTAATGAAGCCGATGAGCGCGGCGGGGTCCTGATCGAGTGTGCTGATGTCGCTCTGCTTCACGGGTGAGTTGTATGCGGGGAGGCCGAGAGCATTCGTGAGACCCCACGTGGCGAGTTGCGTCGCCAGAGCTTCGAAAGGTTTGAACTGCGCGTAGGTGGGGCTGGCGGTCGGAGCGGGATCGAACTCAATGCCGAGAGAGACCACGAGACAGGGGCTGCCGGCAGTGGTGGCGTCCGGGAAGACGACGGTGATCTCCGGCAGGAACCAAAGCGGCATCGCCGGATTGAACCCGGGGCACAACGGGACGTTGACAGGTGCGGCCAGGGAGAGCAGTCTGTGCGCGTGCGGCACGGCGGTAAGGAACTGCGCCTTGCCGGACGAACCGAGCAACTGCCATTCGAAGCGGAACGAAGCGTTGAAGCTGAAGCTGATGGTGATGCTGAACAGGAACAGGTCAATGCTCACCGACACGCTGACGGAGACGCTCGCTTCAATGTAAAGCAGGATGCTGCCATCGAAGCCCGGCACGTTCTTTTCGAGGTGAAGCACGATGCCAATCGAAGCGGAGAGCCGGACGTTGACGCTGGCCTTGATGATGACGAAATCGAGAGAGCCGTAGAGTTCGCCGATGATGCCGAACTGGCCTTTGAGAAGAAGGGCGTCTGGTTCGTGGAAGATGTCGGTGGAGCCGCTGACGAGATACCCGGCGGCGCCTTCGATGATGCCGAAGAAGGTGACGCTGACGCCTGCTTTCAGAGGGCCGGCGGTAAAGTCTTTGCCGACGCCAAGACGCGCGGCAAAACCGAAGGCGAGAATACTGGGGTACTGTTTGATGAAAATGTCGTCCGTGGCCGAACTGAGGCTGGCGATGTAGAAGCCGCCCGCGCCGGTTACGGGCACAGGGCCTGCCATACACTGCACCTGGAAGGAACGGCTCCAATCATCGCCCACAGGGAAGCCGACATCCACTTTCCAGTTGCCGTTGGTGTAGACGCTCACTCCGATAGCGGGCAAAGTGAGGGAGGCTGCGCCGACCTGGAAGGTGCGCAGGCTGTCGGGCAGAGAAAGATTGGCGTAGAAGAGTCCGATGCTGTCGGAAACCTTCGTGTAAGTGATCTCGAAATTGAAGAGCTTTTCGACGTTGAGAGTGAGGCTGTAGAACGGAGTGACGTCGTAGAAGATAACGCCGACTTGCACGATCCTGAGGATCTTGAGATCTGTGACGATGAGCCACTTGCCGTCGGGATGGTAGACCTTGTCGTACTCCTTCGTGTCGAATGCCGCCCAGAAGTCGTCAGTCATGAACTTCAGGAATTCGGCGAAGGTGGTGGGAGGCGAAGCGGGATCGGGGCCAACGCGCTGGCCGAGGCCAAGGAACTTGATGTCGAGAACGCCGTTGCCATCGTCGTTCGGTTCTGCGGCCATAAGAGCGACTTCGCCTCCTCCTCCGCCGTCGCCGCCATTCCCGTTGTCGTTCTGGCCGTCTTCGTTGTTATAGCCCACGATCCAGCCGATTTGCGCATCGCCGTTGAGCGGCTTGAAGAGGGCGAAATCGAGATTTCCCTGCGGGGGCATGCGCTGGCCGAGGATTTCGATCGACATGCTGTGCATGCCGATGACGAGCATCTGCTGGCCGCCATCTTTGGGGTTGATGTACTGGAGGACGAACTTTTCGATGATCAGGTCGATGATGCCCTGAATTCTGATTTCGAGTTTGCCGTCGGCTTCGGGCATTTGCACGCCGAAAGCCACGCCGCCCTTGTCGCCGCTCAGCCAGCCGACCAGGAAGCTGAATTTGAAGGCCGCGAGGGAGCCGACGAGCGCGCCGGCGGAGCCGAGGTCAAGATCGAAGATGAGGGCGTAGTTAAAAGTGTCCGATACGGAGCTGAGGCCGGGGACCGCGCTGAGCGAGAAGAAGTCCAGGCTCTCGACGGTCTCGTCGGCGGTTTCCGAATAGAGGAACGATCTGAGGCGGAACGGCAGCAGCTTCATGAGGCTGGTGTCGTCTTCTCTGGGTTGGGTTTGCGCGAGGTCGAGGCGGAGGTCGCCCGGGGAGAACTTCAGAGCGAGGTTCGATGTTTCCGGAGGGCTAAGTTGCAGGTCGAAGCTGACGCCAATGCCAAGATCGGCGAAGGAGAGTTTTTCGATGGAGAAGATGTCGAGAACGTCGAGCTTCTTAAACGAGATGCTGCCCCAGATGGAAAAGCGGGAGTCGATTTTTGTGGTGCCCTCCACGCCGACTGACGAGTCGCCCGACTGAGAAAAGGAAAACTGAAGTTTTTCGAGAGCGATGGTGTCGAGATATTGATTTTCGCCGAAGGTGAATTCAAAAGGACCGGCAACGAATGAGTAGACGCCCTTGCCTTCAGATCCATCCCCGGAATGGTTCTGGTAGGAGCCATATATGGAGATGACGCTATCTTCGTCGGCTGCGGGCGGGGCTCCTGAAGTTTTGCCGGAATCGAGCACAACAGCTGTGTCGAATAGCTTGTTAATAGTCAGGTTGAGTTTGCAGGCGAAGCTGCGCAGTTCGGAATTGGTGAAGAGTGCGCGGAGGTATTCGACTTCGAATCCAAGGGGGACCAGCGAAATGCCCAGGGCAGCAGGCTTGGCAGCCGCCGGCGGCTCGGGCTTTTCGTAATCGACCAACGCGAAGAGCGAGCTTTGCGAAAGAGTCGGCTGCGAAGCTTTGGGATCGGTATCGTTGATCTGGATGCCAACGTGGTGCGCGCGGAATGCGGCAAGATTGCTGACGGTCTGCCCATCCGCGTATTTCTTCGTCATACCACCCATCACGGCCTGAATCGCCGGAGGCAAAGCGTTGAGCTGCAGGTTGCAGTTGAGTGCGAGGACGCCTTCGAAGTTGGGATCGGTGACTACTTCGTAGAAGTTCGCAAGCAGGGAATCGGGATCGGCATCGACGGAATCTTTGGCCTTCGCGATGGTGTCTTCGATGTATGCCTGCGCTTGCGCGGCGGTGTAGCTTCCGTTGTTGAAGGCGTCAGGCTCAGACCATAGCGAAGCGTCGCTGGCGAGGTCTTGAATGGATTGGCCGTTGTAGAACTTGAAGATCAGGATTGGTGGATTGCCATCGGGATCGAGTGGGGGAACGGGAGCGAGTGAAAAGAACCAGTCGGAAATATCGATGGTCTGGTCCTGCCCGGCGAAGCTGAATAATGTCTGCGATTGAGGCCCGGTGAGCGTGCTGATCACGGCGAAAATCTGATTCTGTTGTAGAACGGCGCGGATCTCCGTGCCCATCCGGGTGATCTGCAGAGTTCCGGAGCCGGAGGTCGCGATTTGTGTTGCGGTCCAGAGCGGCGGGGTGTCGGAGGTGAGTCCGGCAAGTAACCCCTGGGGCGTCATCGCGAAGGTGGAGGGTATCGGGGCGGTCGTGGTTGCGGAGGTGGAAAAGAGCTGCCGGGAGGCGACCTGAGTGGCTGCGGAGAATGCGTTGCGGCGAGTTGGATTAATCGCGGTGGATTCCATGGCGCGGAAGGGAGTGAGATCCGTGCTCGCGGGAATACCGGCATAGGGAGCGAGGGGCACCAGCGGAGCTGATACGGGGCCGTTATTGCTGTTAGGCACCCACGCGGCAAGTGGCAGGAAGTCCAGGATATGGGCAGCGTTGCCGGAATCCCCGGAAGGACTGAGGCTGATTCGGGAGGTGGGGTTTTGCTGGTATAAGGGCGACTGCTCCGGCTGCGAGACGTAATTGCCCGTTCGGGTGGCAAACTGCGCCCAGGAAGTGGTGATGTTCCCGCCGGAGCTATTGAGCAGAGAACCCGGCGTTCCGGGTGCGAAGGCAGGCTGACCGGGAATGAACGTGAGGGTATCGGCGCTGCCAGCAGCGACGGAGGCGGTGAAGAACTCCGTCCCCGCGGATCCGCAGAGAAGCGCTGCGGATGAGAGCACAGGAGCCAGCGCGGTGATGGTGGTGCCGCCGTTGTCTATTGAAAGAGAGAACTGCCCCGCGAGCGCGAGGTAGAAAAAGCTCTGATCTGTGACGTTCTGCTGGGGCCGGTTGCTGAAGACAAACCGGCTGAGGTTCTGGACGGGCCCGGTTTGCGTTGTGCCGAGGGCGAACACCTGACCAGTGGCAGCGGCGAAGGTGGCGCCCAGCGTCGGGTCGGTGGCCAGAAAGTACGTTCGGTCGGGATCGGCGGGGTTGAGGACGTCGAGCCAGAAGCTGAAATTTAAAGCAATGGCGCCGCCGCCTGGGGCACGAAGCACCGGATACCGCAAGGCTGTGAGGTTTTCGCCGACAGTCTCCGGAGGCGCGAAGTACATGAGTCCCGCTTCAAAGCCATCAAGATCGGTTGTGGCGAACTGATACGCGCCGTTAATGGTTCCCGCCCCATTGTCCGTGAGGGGCAGAACCAGAAGTGAAGAAACCGAGGGGAACGAAAGACTACCGCCAGAAACCGGCTGGAAAATCAGCCGGACCGGGGCGGAACTGGTGCCTGCGTTCGGGTTTGAGAACGTGAACTGGTTATTCGCGTCATCCCAGACGATCTGAACAGGAAAGAAGCTGGGCACGATCTGTACCGTGCTGTTTCGATTGACGAACGATGCCGACTGACTGACGGTGGGATTGGACGTGCCTTGGCCTGAAACGATGATGGCCGTCGCGATTTGAAGGACGGAGTCCGGTCCGGAGAACCAGGCGAATTGGGAACCCTGCACGGAATTGAAGCCATTCCTGACCGAAGTTGCGAATGCGGACCAGTCGCGCGTGCCCGAGGGAAGGAAGAACGCTAAGAATCCCTGCAACGCGGGGTCAGCAAACGAGGCGGCAGTCAACTCGAACGTGGGGTCTGAACGCTGCGCGTTTTGAAAGAGGAAACCGAGCCTGGCGGCAGCCGGGTTGGCGATATCAGTCTGGGTGAGATACAAACCACCCGCGAACCGTTCGAATACGAGCATGCAAATTTTCCCTGCGCCACACGGCGCGAGCCAAGTCGGGGCGAAAACGCACGCCTCCTGTCATGCACAAAAACGGGCATGAGATCGGCGCGAACAAAGATGAGACGAGCCCATTACCTGCGACGGACCCTGAGAGCCAGATTGCCTGTTTAGACGTGTTTTATTTTGTCCTGGTTTTATTCGGACCGCAAGTGAAAGTTTAATCCGTAATCTCTATCTTTAAATAATAATTCTCAATTCGTCTTGACAGCCAGGGAATCCTGTACGCATACTCAGACTGAAATTACACACAGGGGGCGGAGTATTTTCGATGCGCCGCCCAAGGAGAGAGTAATGCAAAATCCTACGATTGTTCCTGACGGTTCAGAGTTATTCGAAGCCAACAGCGGCGTGGCCATCTGCGCCGATGGGCCGCCGCTTCGAGAGTCCGATATGGCGAAGAGCGGCGCCGCGCGCGACGCACAGCAGAAGTCCAAAAACTGAGCCAGGCGAAATCGACCGGCCGGAACCTGTTCCGGGGGCAACAATGCTCCGGAACAGGCGTGTAGCATCCATTTGTAACAAATCAACTTATAAAATCCTCGCCAGAAACGTACGAAAAACAGATACTATGCTTTGCTTTGAAGTTCGGGATAGCTGCGACATCGCAACTGTGCGAAAGAACGGCAGCGGCTGGGCAGGACTTGGCGTCGGTATTTATCCGGTTGTTCACGAGACAATTGAGAGTTCTTTTGTTTCTTCTCCGGGCGGAATCGAAATTATTGTGCGGGAAAAAGGCGCCTCAGACGGCGCCAGGGATGGGGAATGGGAGCTTGAGTATCTTTCGATCCGGATCAGTAAGACGGACGCGGGCGCACGCGTTGAATTGCGCGCGGGCGAGTGGGGAACCTGCCCGGTTTACGCGGTCTGTGACGCAGGCGGCATTATCGGGAACTGGGATGTGGTGGAATTATTCGGGCGAATGCGGTCGCCAAGCCTGTGTCCCGTATTTTCGGCGCACTTTCTCGCCGGGCTGGAGCACCCATACGGCGCGTCTACCATCTTTCCACGAATTCGACGAATGACGGCGGGCTCAAAAGCCGAATGGCGCGCAGGCTGGAGCGACGTTCAGGTGAACTATCCGGCGGCGGTCGAATTCGCGGGTCCGCACCGGCTGAAGCCCGGGGCCGATGTCCCCGGAGCGTTTGATGACAGTCTGATGTCGTCGCTGCAGCGGTTCGGTGCTTTGGGGCCCGAGGGAAAGCGGAATACAGGGGTGCTGCTGAGTGGCGGGCTCGATTCCGCCATCACAGCGATCGCGACGGCGCGGGCGGGGGCAGGGACAGTCAGAAGCTACGGGCTTCTGATGCCGGGCGGTGGAAGGGACGGCCAGAAGAAGCGACGGGCGGAACTGGTTCAGAGCTTTGGGTTCAGAGATAATGTCATCGACACAGAGAATTATTGCCCGCTGGACCCGGCCAGCGAACGCGTACGGGATTTTCGCTTCGTGCCTTGGGAAGAGTGCTATCTCGAGGCATTTACGGCGCTTCTGAAAACCGCAGAGTCGAATGGCGATGTAACCCTGATGACAGGCAATGGCGGAGACGAACTCTGCATGCCTTATTGGTTCGAACTCTCGCCGGAGGAAGTTCAGCGCCGCAGAATGCCGGTGGGTGAAGGCGCGGTGCCGCCGTTCCTTTCACGCGGTGTAGTGGAAGCGTTTCGGGATACCGCGCGATCTGTGGATCGGGCTCCGGCGACGACAATTTCGTCGTCGTCATTGTCGGCTTCCGCGTCTTCCGCGGCATTGTTCATGCGCCATGGGGTATGGTCCCTCTCGCCGCTCTGCACGCCGGAACTGATTCGCCTGTGTCGGCGTTTGCCGCGGGAATGGCGGGAGAACAGGGAGGTTTCGCGGCGCTACCTGGAAGCGCGAGGATGCGGCGCGACGGTGACCCGGCCGACTTCGACCGAGGACTTCGGGCCCCTCATGGAAGCCGGACTGCGGGGCAGGAACGCCACATTCGTCGCAGAACTGTTCGGCGACTGCCGACTTGCCGATCTTGGCCTTGTAGATGGCGCGATACTTCGATCCGAGTACGCGCACTGGCGCGCCGGCGGCATTTGCTGCTATGACCCGGCGCACTTTCTGTTCACAGCCATGCTGGAACTAACGGTGCGAAGCGTGGGGGCCCGTTACGGCCGCGCAATGGCATTTTCGGCGTGAGTTCGGCTCTTGAGCGAGGTTTCGCCGCGCACCTGAGTGAGGGCTCAGTGCCCGCGCCCGGGGAACTGAGTGTGTATGGTCGCGATGTGGCGGTGCGCGGGTTGCTTGAAACCGTGTGGCGCTACGGCCCCGGAAGCCCCTGCGACTTCTTCTGCACCCCAGATCCCGTGTCCGGCGAAAGCCGCGCCAGAGATCTGCTTCGGCAGATGTTGCCCACGAGGCCGAACCGAAGCGCGCGGATTCACGATGCGAGCCTGCTTCGCGACCGATTCAACGAATTCGATTTCGCGGTGTGGCACGATTTCGATTGCGACATGCAAATGGCGGCAGCGATGCGGGCGAGGCTTTCCGGTCGGCTGTTTCCAATCACGTCGTTGGTGCACGTGTTGAGCTACGCGGGTTTGTTGGGCGGGTGGGTGCTGCCGCTCCTGCTCGAAAGGCTGTATCCCTGCGATGCGTTTATTTGCCCCACGGAATCCTGCAAGACAGCGCTGCGAAATCTCCTGGCGCATGTTTCGGAGAGGTTCGCCCAGGGGTTTGGTTGCAGGCGCGAGTTTCCGGGGGAATTGGCGGTCATTCCCTTTCGGGTGGATACGGAATTGTTCCGCCCCGGCCGGCGCGCGGAGGCGCGGGAAGCTTTGGGGATTCCTCAGGATCGCTTCGTGATTGGATGGGTGGGCCGGATTTCACCCGTCGACAAGGCCGACCTTGTGCCATTGCTGCGTGTATTTGCGGGACTCCGCGCGACGGAGGTAACAAAACCGCTGCTGTTGCTGGCGGGCAGCGGGGCGGGGCCGTTTCAACACGCCATCATGCGGTGTGCCAGCGACATGGGGATAGCGAAGGATGTGCAGATCATTTCGCCCCTGCCGCCGGAGAAACGCGCGGATGTTCACGCCGCATTGGATGTATTTACGTCCCCTGCCGACAATTTGCAGGAAACCGCCGGACTGACTCCCATGGAAGCCCTGGCGTCGGGAGTGCCTCAGGTAGTTTCCGATTGGGACGGGTACCGGGAGACCGTGCTTCACGGAAAGACCGGATTTCTGATCCCGACGCTTTGGGCGCGCTGTGATGCCGAAATCGCCTTGCGGACCGGTCTCTACGACGGCCACAATTTGCTGGATCACTTCGCACTGGCCCAAACTGTGGCCATGGATGTGGAGGCATACCGTTTGGCGCTGCAGACGCTTCTGGATAACGAAGACCTGCGGCTTCAAATGGGAGATGCATCGAGAAGGCGGGCGAGCGAGAACTTCTCGGGCGAGAGGATTGCCGGTCTTCATGAGGACTTGTGGGACCATCTGTGTGAGGTGGCGGGACATACGCCGTTCGAACCGGGCTTAGGGAAAGCGCACTACGATGTGCCAGCGTACTTCGACGTGTTTCGGAGCTATCCAACGAAGACTATTCCTGGCCATGCTGTGCTGGCCACTGCATCGGCGGGGGCGGATGTTGCGCGCGGCGCGAGCCGTTTGCCCTTTTACTACGACGTAGCCGCCGGATTTGCACGCGCCGATCTGGAGGTCGTGTTGCAGATCGTCACGGCAGAGGGGGCACAGAGCTTTGAGAAACTCACACGTCTGGTGACAGGGGCCTTACGCGTGAGTGAGTCTTCGGCGAGAGGACACCTGCTTTGGTTGCTGAAGTATGGAATGGCGGAGTGCCGTCTTTAGGGCTGGCGAAGGGGTAGCTCCGAACGGACGCCGTGCCAGATCTCTTCCATTCGGGCCGTTTCGCCCTGTTTCAGAAATGCCGCGAGCGCGCGCATACGTTCCGTGTCCCGCAGGGATCTTCGCTGACGGGGTGTGTTTGTCGGGGCCCGCCGCCATCGGTTTTAAGTTGCGAGATATCTTTGACGGCAGTGCGTCGACACACAAGCAGTTCGGCCCTGCCCTCAATCCGGTTTGATGCCGATGTGATCGTTCACTGCAACTCGGAGCTTCTGAACTCGCCACCGGCCACGTGGCACAAACGCGCGCGTGCTTCTAAGGTCAAAGGTGCGAGGCTGCCGAGACCGGCCGTGGCAGCGAATTCCTTGACCACGCGACCGAACCGGCGGCTACTACCCCGCCGGCAAAGAGCGAGGGTCGCCTTCGATACTGGAAGACGTGGTACCGGTCGGGAGCACCCGGGCACGGGAAAGCTCGAACTGTACCAGCTCTTGAAAGGCGTTAGTGCCCCAACACTGAGCAAAGCGGAATTTCCAAAATGGGCCGTGCTTGTCCCATAGAGACAGAAATCCTGTGTAAGGGGAACCGTTTGCTCAAACGTTGCAAGCGGAAGAAGAGCCAGTATGCCAAAAGCGCCCGAGCTCTGTTGCCGTTTATTCGTGCTCCCGAAAGCCTTTTTGCGCGGAATCCTCATAGCAAATAATCCATTTGCGCTGTGAACGGACGATATTGCAAGCTCATTGGCAATGCAGCGACACACTCAGCGTGCCCTGGCCAACGAGCAGCCCCGGACCACTCGCCTGCAGTGCAATATCTTGATTCGTGAAAACTACCTGACTATGGGACAAATCGGATACCGTAGCCGTTGGATTGGCACTGCTATCGCCAGTGATTGCGAGTGCAGTGGCTGTATTGTTCAGCCAAAGGGTGATCGTGATCGAGCCACCTGCGCCATATCCAGCGGGTATCGGGCTCGGCTTGAAGAAGAGTTCCGTAAAAGTGCAACCCACCGGCATCGGAGCCTGCACCTGATCGTAGGCAATCCAGCTTCCTCCCACCGTGGCGTCACCCGACGCATTGGGCGAGAAGAAGAAGGACGGGACATTTCCAGGGTTCAGAACACTCGCGAAGAAATTGACTCCGTTGCCGCCCGCGCCAGTCGGACCCGTCGGACCTGGTACCGTTGACGCTGCGCCCGTCGGGCCAACTGCCCCGGTGGCTCCCGTAGCGCCAGTTGCACCAGCCGCGCCGGTGGCGCCTGCGATACCAGTCGATCCTGTTGCACCCGTCGCGCCAGCCAGTGAAACCAGGCTCCAGAAGGAGTTGCTTGAGCCGGCGGGAGGCGTATTTTCGATATTGCCGCCCTGCAGGCTAACGTAGGCTGAGCCGTTTGAATAGACGACATCGTTCACCGCGTAAGTAACTCCCGCTCCGAATTCGCCGCGCCAGCTAAATCCAATGCCCATTGCGCCCGTGGCTCCCGTAAGTCCGTTCGCACCGGTAGGGCCCACAACGCCCTGAACCCCCTGTGGACCTGTGGGACCCACGGCACCCGTTGCCCCGGCCACACCCGTTGCGCCCGTCGAACCTGCGGCGCCCGCGATACCAGTCGATCCTGTTGTACCCGTCGCGCCAGCCAGTGAAACCAGGCTCCAGAAGGAGTTGCTTGAGCCGGCGGGAGGCGTATCTCCGATATTGCCGCCCTGCAGGCTAACGTAGGCTGAGCCGTTTGAATAGACGACATCGCTCACCGCGTAAGTAACTCCCACTCCGAATTCGCCACGCCAGTTAAATCCGATCCCCATTGCGCCCGTGGCTCCTGTAACTCCGCTCACACCGGTAGGGCCCGTAACGCCCTGAACCCCCTGAACCCCCTGGGCACCTGTCGAACCTGCGATACCAGTCAATCCGGTGGCACCCGTCGCGCCAGCCAGTGAAACCAGGCTCCAGAAGGAGTTGCTTGAACTGGCGGGAGGTGTATTTCCGATATTGGTCTCTTGCAGGCTAACGTAGGCTGAGCCGTTTGAATAAACGGCATCGTTCATAGCGTAAGTAACGCCAGCACCAAATTCACCGCGCCAGTTAAATCCAAGACCGGCTGCGCCTGTGGCTCCGGTTATTCCCTTCGCACCGGTGGCGCCTGCAATACCCTGAATACCCTGCGGCCCGGTGGGGCCTGTTGGGCCGACAGCACCTGTACTGCCTCCAACACCCGTGGCACCCTGGGCGCCCGTCGGCCCCACGGCACCTGTTGGACCAACAACACCGGCAGCTCCCGTGGAACCAGTCGGCCCGGCCGGACCCGCCTGAACGATTTGCAGGAGCGGCTGATGACTTGTAGTGACGCTCTCTTTGCTGTCCAGATACACCGCCGTGGAACCGCCAACCGCATCGACGATGAAACCCTGATTGAGGGAAGGGGTTGAAAGCCAGTTCCGAAAGCTTGAGGTTACATCGAAAGAAACAAACTGGCCGCCAGCGGTTACCGAAGCCGAGCCGATTACCGTGCCCGCGGAGGGCTGCGAACCGGAGTTGATTGCTGCTTCACTCCAGGCGCCCGAGACTTCCGAAAGCTGGATCGAACCCGCTGTTCCCACGCGGTTGATCCACAAAACCAGATTGACGCGCGAAATCGATGTAATAGAGGTGCCTGGCGGCAACGCGGAAAGATCAAATTTGATAAAAGCCCGGGTCGCCCCGGCCCCCGCTGTAGCACCCACCTGCAGCAAAGGCGCACTGCCGAAGTTGACGGCGGGAAATGCAGTGCTTACGTGGGCGTCGTCGCTCGGCGAGATGGTCTGACCGAAAAGAATTCCGGGTGACAGGAGGGCAGCGACGGTCAGACCGGGCAGTATCTTGCTCATAAGCGAGGAAGCATGCACTAATTCGCAATTCTAATATAAAAATATACGAAATCGTACTTCTTTCTATTAATATATATAGACAGTCGGTGGATTATCTGCATAGTTTCACTTTGCGGCGCAGAAAACTTAATTTCGCGAAACCCATCCCACGGTCGGGGCCGCTCCTCCTGTTGGGCATTTGCGCAATTATGCCGGCATTAGCCTTGAATGCCAATCCTTCTGGTGTCTCGTACACCGGAACTTTCTCGTCCGATGACGATCAGCGGATTTTTTTCTTTGCGCTGTCGCAACCGGGTTTGGTCACCATCCGCACCTGGTCGTATGCGGGCGGCGTCAATGTGGCACGAGACACTATTCCGGCGGGAGGATTCGATCCCACCATTTCGGTTTTCGACGCTCAGGGTAATTTAATCGTCAGTAACCGGGACGGCGGGTGCGGTGCCGTGGCAGCCGATGCGGTAACGTCCTTCTGTTGGGATTCTTCACTCGCGTTAACCCTTCCGGCGGGCAGTTACTCAGTGGTGCTGACGCAGTCCGAAAATCTACCGAACGGCCCGGCGCTGGCCGACTCCTTTGTTTATCACGGGCAGGGGAGCTTCACGACACCTTCGGGGGCCGGTTCGCCGGGCTTTTGGGACATGTTTCCCAGCAAGCGCACCGGTTCGTACGCGCTGGATATTGTGGGCGCACCATCTCTGGCCACAACCATAACGAGTTCGGCGGAACTACCGTTCGGAATTGCCGGACGACCGTTCGGTCCTTTTACTTTCACGGCCACGTCTGGCTCTAATGCAACGCTTACCTGGTCACTGGCCGGGAGCTCGCTTCCCCCTGGCCTGACGCTGGATTCCGCAACAGGCATTTTGTCCGGCATCCCCCAGTCGACCGGTTCTTTCCCGTTTACCATCCAGGTCACTGATGGATTTCAACCCGTCACTCAGAACGTCTCCATTTCGATATTGAATCCCGTGAGCATCACGACCAGCTCACTGCCGTCTGCCGCAGGTGGTAAGCCTTATGGACCGGTCACTCTGAGCGCCTCCGGCGGATCCGGCCAGTATCTGTGGACCGTGAGCGGCCTTCCTGCGAACTTGAGTGTGACCTCCGGCGTTATCAGTGGAATCCCGGTCACCGCCGGTTCGTTCCCGGTACAAATAATCGTTTCCGATACTCTCGGCCAGAGTATCAGCGCGACCCTGACCCTCCGAGTTACTTTCGCTCCGCTGATGATTTCCAGTCCGGGCAGCCTGGGTGGCTTCGTTCCTGGAGGCAAAATTTCTGCTACCTTTGCCGCCACCGGCGGGCAGGCACCTTATATATGGAGTGCCTTGGATCTTCCCCCCGGTCTGAGCCTCAACACTTCTACCGGCGCATTCAGCGGCACGGCCGGCAACCCCGGCGGGTATGGCTTTACAGTTCAGGTGGCAGATTCTCAATCGCCGGCGGCGACTGCGTCGCTGAGCGTCAGCTATTCCGTCCTGGGGATCAGCACCTACGCGCTGCCGGGCGGAACGACTACAACTGCATACTCTGCCGCGATCGCCGCCGTGGGAGGAACGCCGCCCTACACCTTCTCTGGCGTGGGATTGCCTGATGGACTGGCCATGTCGGGCTCCGGCGCCATCACTGGTACATCCAAAGCACCGGGACACTTTACCATCTCCGTGCAGGTAACCGATTCCGCCGGGCTCGTTTCTTCATCGGCCTTGCTGCTTTACGTCGCCGGACCCTCGTCCCCCCTGACGGTTCAGGACAGCATTCTAAGCAGCGGCAGCGTTTCTGTTCCGTACACATCCGGCTTACAGGCCGTCGGCGGAGTTCCGCCATATAGCTGGTCGGTACTCGGAAGCGCTGCGCCTGCCGGATTGTCTGTATCCAGTACAGGCGCGGTGCTCGGTACACCAACCGTAGCTGGAACCTCGTCCTTCACAGCACAGGCCACCGACGCGTCCGGCGCCACCGCAACCGGAACGTTTACCCTGGTGATCACTCCGGCAGCGCTCACGCTTTCACTTGGCACCTATCCGGTCGGCATCGTCGGGACCGATTATCCTGTACAGATTGTGTCGGCGACCGGGGGCGTCGCGCCTTACACCTTCGCCGTGACATCGGGAAGCCTACCCGCCGGACTGAGCCTCTCCGGAAATCAGATTTCCGGTGTGCCAGCTGCCGCGGCGACTTCGGGCTTTACCTTTACGGTTACGGATAGTGCGGGCAAGGCTGCAACCGGGAATGGATCGATCGTGATTACTCCCGCGCACGCGGACCTGATCCTTTCGCAGAGCACGGTATCGTTCGCGCTCACGGCCGGGGCCGCCGGCGTCCCTTCGCCTGCCAGTGTCACCGTTCGCTCCAGTGTTGTGCTGCAACTGCTGAATTACTCGTTTACTATTTCACCGGCCGCTTCATGGCTCAGTGTTGTCGGAGGGGGAACTACTCCCGGTGCCATCGCCATCGCGGTCGATGCTACCGCTCCTTCGCTCCCCGCTTCTTCAACGCCTTATTCAACCGTCATAAGCGTAAACTGTATCGCGCCAAGCCCGTGTGCCGGGACCGTTCAGACCATCAATGTGACGCTGACAGTTTCGGCTCCTCCGCCGCAGCTGTCCCTGAACAGCAGCATTCTTTCGTTCAGCGCTCTCGGTTCGAATCCCGTGCCGTCTTCGCAGTCGCTGGGAATCCAGAATACGGGCGGCGGAGCGGTCACGCTCACCTCTGTTACAGTGGCAGATAGTTGGCTTTCCGTTTCCGGGGTACCCGCCACGCTTACAGCCGGGCCGGCCAAGTCGGTCACTGTAACAGCGAATCCGGCCGGTTTAAGCCCTGGTTATTTTCGCAGCACTATTACCGTAGCGTCTTCTGCCGGAGTATCCACGATCCCGGTCACGCTGCTGGTAAGCCAGAGTTCCACCATGACCCTGGGTCCCTCGGGGGCTCAGTTCACCGCGCCAGCGGGAAGCGCACCAGGTACTGCCGGCGGGGTTTTCAATGTGAGCATCAGTGGCGACGGCTCGGCTAACTGGAGCGCCACTGTGCTGCCTGGAGCCAGCTGGCTAAATGTAAATTCGTTCGCAGGAAGCGCGAGCGCGGCATCCGCGTCCGCCATCGGCTACTCTCTAAACGCGGGTGCTATCGCGGCTCTCACGCCAGCTTCCTACTACGCGACTATCCAGGTGACTTCACCGGACGTGGTCGATTCCCCGCAGGATTTTCAGGTTGTTTTGAACATCACTCCGGTCGCGACCCCGGTGAAGCCGGTGCCCAGTTCCGGGGGTCTCGTCTTCATCTCCAGCGTTGCAGGCACGACACCGGCCCAAACCATTGCGCTCTATTCGGGGTCCGGCACGCCGGTCAATTATCAGGCATCGGCCACAACTAGTGACGGTGCTGCCTGGCTGGCAGTCTCACCAGCAACGGGAACAGCATCGTCCGGCGCTGCAGGTTCGTCTTCTATTTCGGTAAACGTGGCGGGCCTTGCGTCCGGGGTCTATTCCGGGGGTGTCAGCTATGCATTTTCAAGCGAGGCGGTGCGGACAGTCAATGTGACCCTGCTGATTCTAAAAGAGGGAACGGTTGCAACACAGTACTTGCGCGAATCTACGCTGATCAGCCACGCCATGACAGCGTGCGTGCCGACCCGGCTGATCGCGACTCAGGCAGGTCTGTTCAATAATTTCGCCCAGCTGGCAGGCTGGCCTGCTCCCCTCACCGTTCGACTCATTGACGACTGCGGCTCGCGGGTAGCGGGCGCCCAGGTAAGCACTACGTTCTCGAACGGCGACCCACCCTTAAGGCTTACGCCTCTTGACTCCTCGTCGGGTATCTATTTTGGAACATGGACGCCGCGGGCCGTGCGGGCTCAGGTAGCGGTAATTGCCACCGCCACCGTTTCCAGTTTCGCGGCAGACAGCGCCACGGTGACGGGTGAGGTCAGATCGAACAACGCGCCCATCCTGACGCCGAACGGAACGGTGCACGTATTCAATCCTTTGGTGGGTGCGGCCCTGGCTCCAGGCGAGGTCGTCGCGATCTACGGCAGCAATCTCGCCATTCAGAACGCGACCGCCACAGTGGCGCCGCTGCCGACGAGTCTCGCTGGAGTTTCCGTGCTGATTGGCGGAATCCCGGCGCCCCTCTACTTCGTGAGCCCAACTCAGGTCAATGCCCAGGTTCCGTATGAATTGGCTCCCGGTGTTCAATATCAAATCCAGGTGAACGCCAACGGCGCCTTGAGTACTTCAGGCTCGATCCAGATCGTTTCTGTCGCGCCCGGCGTTGCTGCCTACCCTTCGGGTCAGATCATCGCCCAGCACGCTGCGGACTACTCGCTGGTTTCAGAAACATCGCCAGCCAGGCCCGGCGAGTACGTCGTCCTCTATCTCGCTGGCCTCGGCGCTACCGACAATGTGGTTGCTACCGGAGCCGCCGCTCCGTCAAGCCCGCTGAGTCATCCACTGATTGCGCCAACGGTGACCTTGAATGGCGGCAGTGTTCCGGTCGGCTTCGCCGGCCTTACGCCAACTTCCGTCGGGCTTTATCAGATCGATTTGCAAATTCCTGCCAACGCACCGACCGGAAATCTTTCCCTCTCGGTGAGCCAGGCAGCACAGGCAGGCAACGTGACTACAATTTCCGTACATCAGTAGACCAGCCATTGGTTTAGAAGCAAGGGGTGAATCTCCGGTGCGAGCGATTGAGTCGCCGAGCGGTACGGCTATTAGACGACGCGCTAACTCCACGCCAAACCCCAGGCTCCAGCATGGTAGTCAGCGCCCGGCCGTCATTAATCCTGGCGATGAGAGCCAAAGATCTCTCGGCAACCTGAGGCGAAGCGTCAAGGAACTAAGTGAACTCTTCCTTACGGACTCATTGTTGCAACATAGGTCTCGATCAAGTAAGTATCCCCGGCAGAGCCGGGGCTTTATTTTGTGAGCCGCTCAAAGCGGCTGTTACGGGGTCGCTAACGCGGCCCCCGATGATTTTGGCCACCTTCCGGTGGCCGCTCACAACTCCAGGTTTAGCTGATCCAGTCGTTTGTCGTCCTTTTCCTGCTGCTGGATGTAACTGCGGATCATTGCCTCGTCTCTGCCTACCGTGGACACGAAGTATCCCCGCGCCCAGAAATGTTGTCCGACGAAGTTCCGTTT
>JAUZEU010000327.1 GCA_030838885.1 Bryobacterales bacterium
CGGTTGCGGATCGCCGACCCGACGTCGATTGAGTGCCCAAAGGTATAAGCGAACTGGGATGTGACGCCGCGCCACGCACTCGTACGAACGCTGGCCTGCAACGCATTGTAGCCGGCGTTCCCAATGCTCTGGATCTCATTGATTGTGGCGAACTGGGGAAAGGCAGAGTAATACGGTCGGAGTTGGTTCTGCGCGCTGCGAATGGCGGATGCCCCCAGTTGTGACGGCGGTGGCTGGTTGATATCCCGAATCTGAAGCAGCCTGTGGCTCACGGCGCCCACATAGCCGACCTGCAAAACCGTCGAGCCGCCTAACTGATACTGCGCATTGAGCCCGAAGTTCTGGGAATACGCATTCTTAAAATCCTGGCTGACGGAGAACACACCATAAGGCGGCGGAGGAACGGTCGTACTCCCGAAAATGAGCTGATTCGGCACAACGGTGTAATTGGCTCTTGTCACCGAGAAGACCGGAGCCACGCTGCCGGGATTCGCGAGTATACCGGTCGCACCCCCGTTCGGTGGTCTGTTGTCGCCGAACGCCTTCAAGAGCGGGCGCTCGTAATAGATCCCATAATCGGCCCGGACAACCCACTTTTGTCCCGGCGAGTATGCGAACCCCACGCGAGGAGCCACGTTTCCGTACCGCCTGGGATACAGAGTATCGATGCCGTGGCCCGTGTAGACAATTCCGCCCTTACTGGGTATAAACGTTGAGATCCGGTTCGTTGGATCGAAAAAGGGCCCGAAATAATCCCATCGCAGGCCGACATTCACTGTAAGCGCACTGGACACTTTCCATGTATCCTGCACGAACAAGTTGAAATCGTTTGCGTAGTAGTTACGTTGTTGATCGCCCAGCGTGATGGAGGATGTCTGAACGAAGCCGGCAAGGTAATCCGCCATAGCTTTAGTATTGGCGTCCACGCTCGCGTCGTTGGCCCACGGGCCCTGCGAACCATCAAACCTGAACGTGCCCCGGGCGTTGCGCTCGTAAAATACGTCAGCGCGCGCGCGCCGGTATTCACCACCAAAACGGAACTGATGAGCGCCTGTCGAGTAACTCACAATGTCCGTGATGTGTCCGGTTGTGTCTATGCGTCCAAGGGGTGGAGTCAGACCAATCTCGTCGAAACCGCCGACCGTAATATCAGGGGACCCCAGCAGGGTGGGATTGGTAACTCCCGTGTTCAGACCGGCCGCTACGGGATTGAAGCTGGTATCGGCATCAACGAACACCTGCTTGAAGTAGTTGACGCCGAGGAGTAACTGGTTCACCAGCCGGGGCGTAATCACCCAATTGTGGACAAGCGAAAAGTTATGCATCCGGCTGGGCGCCACCTGATAATACTCGCGGTACGGAGAACCCACGGGCGCAGTCTGCTTACCCGTACCGACAAAATACCGAAATGCGAGGTTATGCGCCGGATTGATGATGTAGTCGATTTTTGCGACGCCATTGTCGCTGTAGTTATCGCTGCTGTCGTTGCTGAAAAAGTTCGGGTTCGTGGCCGGGCCGGTCCGGCCGCGGGCGGGCCAGAAGGAGAGTACATTCTGTGTTGCCGAGTTAACCGGAACGCTGTACCGGTTCAGCACGGCAGTCGCCTGGTTCACCCAGGCCGCAGACGGTTCCAGGGCTCCCGTTTGATTGCCGATGATAAACTTCTGGCGTTCGTAGGTAAGGAAATAGAACAACTTGTTCCTGATAATCGGACCGCCCACAGATCCACCGAACTGGTTGTTCTTCAGTTTGGGAGTGCCGGAACCCACGGGCGCGAAGGGCGTTTTGACAGCCAGGGCGTCATTGCGGTTGAAGTAATAAAGAGTGCCATGAAAATCATTGGTGCCGGACTTGATCACCATGTTGACGGCTCCGGCGCTATTACGACCCGTTTCCGCGCCGGCATGGCTCTGAACAGAGAACTGATCGATGGCGTCAATGGGCAGGATCGTGCCCGCGACGCCAGAGACTCCACCCTGATTGACTGACACTGAATTGTGCCACAGATCGTTGTTATCCGCTCCATCGATTTGCCAGTTCACCTGATCCAGACGACCGCCGTTCAGCGACCCTGCTCCGTTCACTCCCGGCGCAAGTTTGACCAGTTGCGTAAAGTCCCGGCCGTTTAGCGGGATTTCCTGTACAGCTTTGTTCGGGATTACTGAGTTCAGGGCCGTGGAGTCTGTCTCGAGTACGACTTCCGCGCCGGATACTTCCACAGTGGTTGCCTGTTGCGCCACACTCAGCTTTACGGGCAAACGGGAAACCCTCCCCACCTCAACCTCCAGGCCCTCGATCTGGACGGTTTGAAAACCCGGATGCGAGATGGTCACCGTGTATCGGCCGAGCGGCAGGTCCTGGAAGGCAAAATCACCACTGGCAGTCGTAGTAAGTTCCCGGACGAGGCCAGTCGTGGCGTTCGCCGCTTTCACGTGGGCGTCCGCTATCACGTCGCCAGTGGCGTCGGTGACGGATCCGGTAATGGCTCCTCGAAAAGTCTGGCAGGTGGCGGGGGACGCAATGAAGATAAAGATCGAGGCGGCTGCCAAAACCGCTGAAATTCGAAACGTATGCATACGAACACCTCCTGTTGAAATCAGGATCTATGCGAATCGAAAGTGGAAGCAAAACACTCGGGCGAGCAGGATGGAGGCCAGGCAGCGGATGATCTACGGCCGCTCCGGATCCATCCAGGAAAATCGCCAGAACCGTTGCCCTTTAACAGCCGACGCATACAGGGCTAACCGGCTGTCGCCTTGGATTGCCCAAATCGTACCATAACCTCTTGCCGGATAAAACGGGGCTTATGCGCCACTTGTTTCCCGGTGGTCTGTGGTTACTTTTGTTGCGCCGCCGACACGCATCGGAGCTCGAGATCCGCGTCGCCGACGGGCCGGTTCCTGGCCAGCTCGCAGCCAGCCCTTCAGACCCAGAAATTCCGCGGCGAGTTTCACATCAGCGGACCTGAAAGCTCTCCTGCGGTTCGTCCGGCCGGGCAGGGGATTAATCCGCGCGGAGGGCCTGAATCACATCCACGCGCGCGGCTCGCAGCGCGGGCCACGCGGACGCGACCACGGCCGCTGCCAGCAATACGCCCGCCGTCCCCATCATGATCCACACACCCGGCATTTGCATGTTCCCGAAGTAACTGCCGGCCAGTCTTTGCAGCGCAAACCCGCACGCCAATCCGGCGCCAATGCCCAAGCCCGTCAGCAGCGTACCCTCCGCGATCACACGGGTCAGCAGATTTCGGGGTTGCGATCCGACCGCCAGCCGGATGCCGAATTCGCGCGTCCGTGTGCTCACTGAAAATGCCAGTACCCCCGCAACACCGACGACCGCAATCGCCAACGCCACCATGGCAAAGCCGCCGAAGACTATGGCGTTCAACCGATCTGGCGTAAGCACCTCGGCGCGCACATCTTCCAGCGTCGCGGCACGCTCCACCGGTTGGTCAACCGACAGGGCACGTATGGTTCGTGTGATCGGGCTGACCAGAGCATAGGGATCCGTTCTAACGTGGACGAACAGGCGCCCGCCAAAGAGCGGTCCTTGCCCAAATGGTTGATAGACAGTCAGGGTGGGGCCCGGCACCAGGTGCTCGTCGTCGATGTCCGCGGCGACGCCGATGATACGCATGGGCGTCGGCGCCATGCCGATGAATTTGATCAGAGGATCTGTCCAGACGAGACGCCGATTGAGCGCATCCTGGATTGGAAACATCCGTCGAGCCACGGTTTGGCTCACAATCGCTACCGGTTCGCTGTCTTTGCGGTCGAGATCGTTGAAATCCCGCCCGCTAACCATCGGCACGCCCAGCGCGGCGAAAAATCCAGGGGACACGATGCGAAACTGGCCATGCGGATCGTCTTGTACGGTCTCGCGAACGTGGCCTTCTACCGTGAATTGCAAGCCGGGACCGAGCGTGCCTCCTTCGCGCCACGGCGTGAGGACTCCCAGAGCAACGCCGTCCACGCCCGGCAACTGGTGTACGCGCCGCATCGCTTCTTTGTAGAAATCAACGATCTGGCCGTCTGTCCGCCCATAAGAAATCACAGGCACGTTGACTGAGAGCACGAGGCGCGTATCGATACCTGTCTGGACCGCCTGCAGCGCGAGCAGCGTCCTGAGCAACACGGCGGCTCCCGCCAGCAGCACAAAGGATGCGGCGATTTGGGTCACCGCGAAAACCCGCAGACGCCGCGAGGCGCCGCCGGTCATCCGCACGCTCCCAGACGACAGGCTGATTGCGCTCGTCCCGTCGCCCGAAGGCAGGCGCGGTACAAACGCCAGGAGCGCCGCAGCGACCAGCGCCAGTCCGGTGCCGACCAGCAACATGCTCGGGTCGATGGTCAGATCCAGCGCGCGCACCGAAAAGCGGGACGCATACCGCGCCAGTATCGCCACCATAGGCCGCGCGCTCAGCACGCCCAGAGCCGCGCCCGCGCCGCAGAGCAGGAGGCTTTCGGCAAGAAGGACGCGGCGCAGCGCGGCAGTACTCGCACCCAGCGCGGCTCGAATTGCCAGCTCACCTTCGCGGCGAATCGTCCGAGCCAGAACCAGGTTCACCACGTTGGAACAGGCGATGATGAAGACCAATCCCGAGGCGGCCAGCAGCACCCAAAGCACGGTTCTGGCTTTTGACGTAATCTGGTCACGCAGAAACACCGCGTCAATGCGGAAGTCGGCCTTTGTGGGATACGCCTCAGGATGCTCTTTGAGAATGGCGCCGTGTGCCGCCCTGAGCTCCGCGCGCGCTTGTTCCAGCGTCGCTCCCGGCGCCAGCCGGCCAAACAGCTCAGTCATGCGATGGACCCGGCCTGTCACCATCGTCGCGGACAGGTGGTGCGGACTGGTAACAACGTTGGCGATGATCTCGGTTTCGGCTGGATACGGAACCGATGGTTCCAACACCCCTACGATGGTCGCTGTGCGTGATCCGAAAGATCCGAGTCTGACGACTTTTCCAATGACGGATGGGTCGCTCCTCAGCGACGTGGCCCAGAAGCGGTGCGTAAGAACCACGGCGCCCGCGGCTGCGGGGCCGTCGTCCCGCATGTCAAGCAGCCGTCCCATCACGGGGTGCAGGCCCATGACGTCGAAGTACGTGCCTCCGACAACTCCAGCCCGCACCTCGCGCGGCTCGCCGAGCCCATTCAGGGTGAAACCTATGCTGGAGAAATCGCCGATCGAGCTCAATAATTTGACCCGTTGCCGCAGCTCCTGCATCTCCGGCACGGAAAATACAGCATTCTCCAGTCCCAGCCCCCGAGCGCTCTGCCTGATGTAAATCAGCCTGTTTTCGTCACGATTCACTAAGGGCCGCAGGAGAACTCCTCGAACCAGGGCGAAGATGGCGGCGTTTGCCCCGATTCCGAGTGCCAGCGTGAGGACCACGGTAATCGTAAGCCCTTTGGCTCCAGCAAGTGAGCGGAGGGCGCACTTTACGTCGCGCCAAAAGATTGCGGCAGCTTCACGTAAATTCAGTCGTTCTCTGCTTATCCCAGTCATTTCTGTGCCTCTCTTCCCGACTCCGTCACAGTAATGTCGTTCCACACCGGGCGCTTTCGACAGACGGGCAAAAAAATACCCCTCAGGAAGTTTTGCGAAAACATACGAGACGCCGAATGTCTAAGTTCCGCTCCGATACGAGCTTCGGGGCAGTTCGGGTGATGTAACGTTCATTCCGACTGCTTCACGGGAAACCGCGCGTCCGGGAAACCGCGCGTCAATGATACCTGGAACCTGACACCCAGATTCGCCGTAGTGGCGCAGGATAGATCTACA
>JAUZEU010000377.1 GCA_030838885.1 Bryobacterales bacterium
GGCAATTTATGGAACAGATCCTCTGCTGCGTAAACGCCCTTTGTCAGCGCATACGAGAGCAACCCCGCCAACAGGCCCGCAACAGCACAGCCCACCAAGCCTGCAGGACCCAACATAATCGGATGCGGAGGCACGGGGAATATCGGTCCGAGGCCCATGATGTAACGCCTGCCCGCGCCTGCAGCCGCAGCAGCCAGAGCTACAGGGATCAGGCTTCGGGGCTTCCATTCGAACAGCAGCAACTCGACTGCGAGCAGCGTAGAGGCAACGGGCGCCGCAAATGTGGCAGACATACCCGCGGCCGCGCCTGCCACCAGCAGTGTCTTCCTTTCCGTGCTGCTCAGATGAAAGAACTGGGCGATGATGGAACCGCACGCGCCGCCAGTCATAATGATGGGCCCTTCCGCTCCGAACGGCCCGCCGGAACCAATCGAAATCGCGGCCGAAATTGGTTTTAGCAGTGCCAATCGCGGTTGCACCTTGCTGCCGTTCATGAGTATGGATTCGATCGCTTCCGGGATGCCATGCCCGCGAATGCGCTCGGAGCCAAACCGCGCCATCACGCCGATGATCAAACCGCCCGCGACAGGTACGAATACGGCCAGCCATCCCAGATGGTGGTTGGCCGGCGAGACCATGGATGTTGCGAAGCGGCCGTAATAGAAAAGATTCGTGAACAGTCCGATAAACCGCAGCAGGGCCCAGGCGACACAGGTGCTGATCCCGCCAATCACCAGCGCCAGCAGAGATACCATCAACATGCGCGGCGTGGCGGTGAAATCGCCGAGTTCCTGTTTATTCACTGGCAATCGCCCTTTTGCTGTGGCGCAGCACCGATTGCAGCGCCTGCGCCAGTCGCGGCCCGGAACGGCCGAGCTCTTCCCGGTGCGCTTCAGCGAGCTTCCGGAGCGTGGCACGGCCTGCGGGAGTCAGTTCGATTAATACCTCGCGACGGTCTTCCTCGCCGGGCTTTCGCGTTATTGCGCCGGTATGCTCCAGACGGTTCACCAACTCGACAGCGCTGTGATGCTGAATGCATAATCTGGATGCCAGTTCTCTGATGGTGGGCCTTACCTCTTTGGGCAGACCACGCACGGCAAGCAGCAACTGGTGCTGCTGAGGCTCTATGCCATGCTCTTTCGCGGTTGCCTCGCTGAAGTAGAGGAAACTGCGGATCTGATGCCGGAATTCCGCTAGATCCCGATACTGCTCCTGGGACAAATCACCATCCATAATTTGTATCGTAACACGATACAAATGGAGCCTGAGTCACTCAACAGACCTTCCGGAGATTAGTGTTTTTCCGGCACCACAATCTTCGCCGGGTAAGCGTGCATGAATACGGACCACAGGAAGTCGGCGCTGAGTCTCGCCCGGTTATGGCAATTCATGCAGCCTTGCGCCGGACGGCTCTGATTGAAGGTTTCCATAGTCACATTAGCGAAAGCCGAAGTGGCTCCTTCCCCCGGGAACGTCTGAAAAATGTCACCCGCCTGGGTTGCCGATACCGGCACCGATTGATCCCCGGCCATCAACGGCCATTGCGTCAATACCAACTGATAGTTCTGCCAAACCGTGCCTGCCAGCAGTTTCCGGTACTTCGCATTTGTTTCGACTGTTTTTGGATGAATCGGCGCCTTCTCCGCGCGGGCCACATTGAATGGCTTTACCGGTTCCTTCGCCAGCGGAACCGGGCCGTAAGGGTTTTGCGAAGGCATCGGAGTCTCCGTTCCGTCATGAAATGCGAACCTGCCGGTGGAGCCCGGCTCAGCCGGTGGGACGTTATCAACCTGCTCGAACGATGTCCAGATCCATTGAGGGCGGCTGGGCGTCTTCTGCACGATGTGCAATCCCACCAGGCCAACAACTACAGACGCGCACTTGCCATTGTCCGGATCCTTCACCATCGCGAGCCGTGTGTAATAACGCTTGCGCTGCGGCTCCGAAAATCCGTCCATTTCGATCCACGCGGATTTCACCACGACTGACCCATTCGGAAACTGCACCGGCGGCACGGGCGGCCTTGGCACGGGCACCTCCGGCAGGTGACTGCGCAAATACCATTTGTTGGCCACGATGTGGTTATACGCAATCTCGTTGTAGGCGGTCAGGTAGCGGACATAGCGCCCGTTCTGGGCCACCAACGGCCCCAGCAGCGCGCCATCCGCTGTCTGGCCTACGTCATAAATGGGAGTGGAGGAGGCCAGCAATATGTCTCCCGGCGCGGTCTTGACTGAACAGGTATTATCGCGAGCCGCATTCCCCGGTGCACTGCCATCCTCATGGAATACCTCCCATCGAGGGTGAAAGGTTTCAAACGCGCGAGGCCCGGAGCCCGTGGCAGGCGCGACGATCGCCATAAAAGCGCGCCAGGAATAATCATCGAAGAAATCAATGGTCAGATCGGTGAAGCCCGCGGGGATGCACACATCTTCCGGGATCTGCGATGAGCCAATACCGGGCAGGGGAGGATTCGGGCATGACGCGGCAGAGGCCATCATCCGCAGCGCCAGCGAAAGTCCGAAGAAAACACAAACTCTGCCCATCGGTTCCATTCTAAAGAGTAGGGCCAGCCTCGCGGGGATATACTGACCGTGGGGTAACAATGCACTCAAGAAGAGATTTTGGAAAGCTGGCACTCGCGGGTCTTCCGCTCACGGCCCTTGCCGCCCGTATCGACTCCACGGTAAACGGTGTCCGGCTCGGCACCATTACCTACAGCTTCCGCGATCTGCCCCGCGTTCCAGGCAAAGACAATGTCGACGATCTGATCAAAGCCCTGACTGCCTGCGGTATCGGCGAGATCGAACTCTATTCCCCCAACATTGAACCTGCCCCCGCGAGTGCTGCAAAGCCCGCCTCCTCCGGCCCGGCCTATGGTGTCGCACGCGGTGCCCGCGTTCCGCCCACTCCCGAACAGATCGCCCAGCGGAAGGCGGAGCGGGAAGCTCTTCGTCAGTGGCGCATCAGTACGCCTGCTTCGTATTACCAGGCGATCCGCGCAAAGTTCGACGCCGCCGGCATCAGCGTCTTCGCCTACACCCTCGGCTTCAATCCCGATTTCACGGATGAAGAAATCGATGCCGCTTTCCTGCAGGCCAGGGCTCTCGGCGTAGACCTGATTGCATCCTCCACTACGCTGAGCGTGGCGCAGCGTGTGGCCCCCTTTGCCGATAAACACAAGGTACGTGTTGCGGTGCATGGTTACGCGAACGTGCTCGATCCGAATCAGTTCGGATCTCCGGAAAGCTTTGCCAAAGCTCTCGCGATGTCGAAGTATATGCGCGTTAACCTCGACGTCGGGCATTTCACCGCCGCCAACTACGACGCGGTGGCCTACATCAAAGCGAACCACGAAAACATCACTCACCTGCACATTAAAGATCGCCGCACGAAAGATGGCGTGAATGAGCCCTTCGGCGATGGAGACACGCCCATCAAGCCCGTGATGGTGTTGCTCCGCGATAGCAAGTGGCCCATCCGGGCGTTCGTGGAATACGAGTATCCTGGCATGGGAACTTCCGTGGAAGAAGTCAAAAAGTGCCTCGATTACCTGCGCGCCGCTCTTGCTTAGTACCCCCACCGGGCGCGCCGGAATATCTCCAACCGATCAACTAGACTGGTAGTGGATGCGAACCGCAGTGGCCGTCGTGGCGCTCCTGGGTCTTCTGGGCCCTGGGAACGAAAGTATCAACTTCGATGCAGTGAAGCCCGGCGTCGCGCCCCCCAACTGGACGTTCGTTTCCGCGATCGGAGCTCCGCGAGCCCGTTGGGAGGTTCGGTACGACCCCAGCGCGCCCAGCCGGGACAATGTGCTTAAACCGATGAATGGTAGTTCCCGGGAATCCGAATCCCCTGTGGCGATCTTCGACAAGGTGATCTGCCGGGATGGAGATCTGACCGTCAAGTTCAGGATCGAGGGCCATGGGCGCGGCCGGAGCGCCGGTATCGTGTGGCGGTATCAGGACCCGGCGAACTACTACCTGCTTCACTTCAGTGCCGACGAGAAGAACATTGCACTTTTCAAAGTGAAGGACGGCCATTCCGCCCCGGTGCCTGTCACTGTTGAAGGTGCAGCAGTTCCGGAGGGTACTGGTCACTCCGGGGTGTATCACGATCTTCATCTTGGCCAGTGGTACATCGCGAAAGTCACGTTCCGCGGCCCGAAGATCCGGGTGCTTTTTGGTAATCGAAAACTGTTTGATGCGGAGGATTCCACCTTCAGCGGGGCGGGGAAGACGGGCGTATGGACCCACGGCAAGACGACTGCGGCGTTCGATGACTTCCGCATCGAAAAGAAAAGCTGAGCCTCGATGATGTCGCTTGTTAATAAGAATGGCCCCCGTCGGTCTGGCTTTACGTACAGGTTAAAAGGAGACATTATGCGGCACCTTACAAACTTCGCCAGAATTCTTGTTCCCGGCGCGCTGCTTCTGAGCGCCAGCGCCTTCGCGGCGGACCAGCAGTTACTCAATCTGGTGATGCCCGATGCCCAAATTATGGCGGGGGCAAACGTTACGACTGCCAAAATCAGCCCCTTCGGCCAGTATCTGCTGACGCAGATCGGCGCCAATGACAAGGGACTGCAGGATTTCATTACGAAGACCGGCTTCGACCCTCGTCAGGACGTGACGGAGATCCTCGCTGCGTCTACGGGTAAT
>JAUZEU010000404.1 GCA_030838885.1 Bryobacterales bacterium
GCCCAGGAACTGAAGGTGCCGCTTTCCATCAGGACGACATCGGCGGCGATGGAATCGAACAGCGCCGCCGATCCGGCCACGTTGCTGGCTCCCACCACCTCAAAGCGGTCTGCGTGAGAAATCGCCGCCTCCAGGCCGGCGCGGACAAGCGGAGACTCGCCGATGATCAGCACGCGAATTCTCTCGTCCGGCATTCCGTTCAAGGACGTTCCGTTCAAGTTAGTGCTCCTTTGTCCTCACGCCGCGACAGCCTGGTCCAGGCGGAGGGTGACCTCGCGCCGCCGTCCACCTCCACCGCGGAGGAATTGAATGGTTATCGCGCGCTCGTTTGCGTTGTCCAGCGCTTCCCGAAATTGCTCAACCGACGCGAAGCGCTTGCCGCCGCAACCCACGAGCAGGTCGCCCGACCGAAGCGAGGCGTACTCCGCCGCACTATCCGGAGTTATAGCGAGCACCAATAGTCCGATGTCCCGGTCCGGGCCGGAGATTCGCACCGGGCGAAGAGTGACGCCGAGTTCGAAGGGTGGCCGACCTGTAAGCAGCCGCTGGATGGCGTTGGAAGGGATGGCGAGGCCGAGCCCCCCGGAGGTCACCATCGTATTGATTCCGATGACTTTGCCGCCCGCATCGGCGAGTGGTCCGCCCGAGTTGCCGGGGGCAAGACGGGCGGTGGTTTGAATAAACTGCTGGCTATCGGACGGTCCGGGTCCGATGCCGTGAACCACGCCGGTGCTCAGCGCGCCTGTGAAGCCAAGCGGGTTGCCCACCGCGATGACGAGTTCTCCTACGCGGACCCGGCCGGAGTCACCGAACCACGCCGGTTCAACAGAAACAGAGGGTTCGGGGCGAAGTATGGCAAGGTCGCGGCGGAGATCGCGCCGGTCCAGGCTTGCTCTCAATGTACGCCCGTCCCAGAATTCCACTGTGAGAGCCTGACTGAGGTCGACCACATGAGCATTGGTGACGATGGCGCCGGAACCGTCCCAAACCACCCCGGAGCCTGCCGAACCTTTCCCGCTGCGGACCTGGACGGTAGAACGGCGGAGTTTTTCACCCACTTCGCCTATGCTCATCAGCCTCTCCGTTCACCCACCCGAACGTTGATGCTGGCGCGTTCCCCGCCGCGAATAAGCAGCACCGGTAACTCTTTCCCGATCGCTCCCAGCAACGCCGTCTGAACTTCGTCCGTATCGCTGGCGGGATGGCCTCCTATTTCAACGATGACATCGCCCACTAGGATACCAGCGGTTTCAGCGGGACTTTCCGGCTGCACGCTGAGCACAATCACGCCGGTGCGCTGCTCACGATTCAGGGTTTTGGCGAATGCGGCCGGCAACGCGACAGGCTGCAATCCGAGACCGATGAAACCGCGCGCTAACCGGCCGTGTTCCGCCAGTTCAGCGGCCACCCGGTCGATTGTCGCGGCAGGAATTGCGACGGGAGCGGTGCGGGTGAGCCCCGCCGTAAGCATGCCGGCGAACCGGCCCTGGGTATCGAAAACAGCGCTGCCGGACGAGCGCTGGTACGCACCGATGTCCAGCCGAAGTAGGGATTCGAGGTGGCCGCCCCGCCAGGTTCTCCACGGTCCGCCGGCGGTGCTGACGATGCCCATGGCCGCGAGCACGCCGGGTTCGTGGCGGCCCACCGCAACCACGATTTCGCCGGTGCGGAGCGAGGGCGCGGGAGTGAGTGAAGGGTTGAGCGAAGAACCCGAAGCGCCGTTTATTCGAAGCACCGCGAGGTCTGTGCCGGGATCGCGGCCAGCCAGTTCGGCCACGGCGCGGGTGCCATCGGGAAGGATGATAGCAATGCCCTCATCACGTCGAACGGTATGGTCAGCCGTAACGATGATGCCGGGTTTCCAGAGAAAGCCGCTGGAGCCGAGGCGATGGCGTGCCTCGATGCCGACCGAAACTTGGCCCGCACGTTCCACCAGGTCCGCGAGGCTTGCCGAAAAACTGCTGAGGACTTGTTCCATGCCTCGATGATGACGTTCTACATGGTGATTGCGCATCAGCCGAACGGGCAGGCAGCGGCCCGTCAATTCAGGTGGATTGAGGGCAGGAATACGCTGTTGCTGGCGTGAACGGTTCCGGCTGTCAGTGGGGAGATCCGTTCGGTGCTCGGCTGAACGGGATTTGCCAGCGATTGTCCCTTTCGAGCTCTGACGGCGGACCCGTTGCTCCCTTGGCGAAAACACTTGTCCTTATTGGCAGGAGTAATCAGTTCGCCGGACTCCGTTGTTCGCGAGCTCTCATCGGGATCGGGCTTTGCAGTCATTCAGGGGCCTGCAGCAAACTCGGAAGTTCCTTCACGACATCCTCCAGGGTGTCCGCGAGGATGAAATTATCGAAGTAGATCGCGTCTGTCGAGGGACGGTGCCATTTGCCGATCGTGAAATTCGCCTCCAGGTGTGTGCCGGCGCGCCAAAGGGGGCTCCCGGTAAATGAGCAATGAGGGGTAGCAGTCCACTATGAATCCTGTTCAGGCCGCGCATCCCCATTCCCATAAACTAAACACTTGCCGGTCAGGGAAATCTATCGGTGTCTTCCAGACGATCCTGACCCAAAGCCATCCTGATCGCTTGCTCGACGGGCGAGTACGCGCCGTCTCTGCGGTCTAACCGGAAAGATTCGGCCGGCAGAAGCGGTGGCTGGGCAAGAAAGCGCGGGCGGGCGCCGCGATGCGGCTGAGCTGCATGCACCAGAAACGGATGGCACAGATAGACTGTTCCAGCCTCTCCGGTCGCCGGTATCTCCGGTCGCGCGACGCTTTCCGCAAGACCGTTGGCGGCCAGTTCTCTCAACGATAGGCCGGCGTCCCCCGCCGGAGCGAGGGTCCTCGCCACATCGAGATGAGAACCGACTCGAATGCGCGTCGGTGCGTCGTTCTGCCCAACATCGGAGAACAGAAACAGCATCAGCAGGGCTCGTCCCCTGGAGGTCACGTTGACACGCCAGTTCAGGAAGTCACCAGGATCGACGATCTCCGGCGGAAAACTGGTATCAATGTGCCAGCCCGCGTCGCCCGGATCGTCAGATGAGGGAAACCTGATCGGAAACGTCCCGAGATTCGTACGGGGCAGCCATCGCCCTGGACCGACAAGTTGATCAAACGCTTGGTGCAGGACTGGCGTGTTGGCGGCCCGGACAAACGGCTCTTGTCCATACATGCCGAGCCGGATTACCGGTTTTGTCCAGGTCGCTGGGTCGCTCTCATCGCAACCCGTGTCCCGCCAGAGGATGGAACGGCCCTGGTCAGCAACCTCGCGCGCAAAGGCTGCATCTATTCTCAGGAATCCATCCCGGATGAACTGTTGTACCTGAGCATCGCTCAGGACCCGCGCGTTACCGGAATCACGCATCAGGAAACACCGCCCGGCATGTTCATGGTCTATGGTGAAAATCCAATTCTATTCAAAGTAGCGGATGAGACCGAGCACGTCCCGAGTAGTCGGGAGAGTGTAGATCTTACTTCGCTGTGAAGATCTGGCCAGTTTTCGGTGACGCCGTTTCGCATTCCCTTTTTACGAGCCGGTGACCGTTGAGGCCTCTTTTCGAGACATTCCGGCGAACTTCGCAGAACGCTGCGCGAGTACCGGTGGGTAATCACGTTGGCCAGGCATAATCCGAATCGACCACCGAGGACGCGCAAACTCGATGTGGAATCGCGCGATCCGCTACCAACGCCCCACCCCTGTGATCACCGTTAGCGTCGTTCGTGTCGGGACCAGTTGCCGATTTACGGTAGTTGCCACAATGCGCACACATGAATTGTTCGCGGCTTTACCCGACAACGGTGCTGTTTCTCCTTATCGGATCTGTCGCCGGTATCGGATCTGTCCCCTGCCATGGATGCGCCTGAAGAAGTTTGCGACCAACTGATCGGCCACACTATGCCCGAGCAGGAAACCGTTCGCAGCCTTCCGCTCCGAACCCCGTTTCCAGCGCTCCCGGTCAACAAGGGTGGGCGTAGATCCAGGCGAGCTCAGTCGGCCGCACCGGATGGGCGCGCCGTCTCGCCAGAATTGCTTCCTTATACTCCCGCCAGAATCCAGGCGCGCCGTTCTCTCGCAAGCCCGTATCAAGTTTGTCAGCCGAGGGATTGATCCATCCCATGTGGCGCCGGATCCCAATCGCGGCCCGCAGCTCCCCGCTCTCGTCGTAAGAGCGCATCTGCTACCAGTTAGTCGGCGCGTGCGAGGCATCCAGCTGTAGTGTCGCTGCGGCTGCATCGATCGCTTCGGGAAAACGCCCCTCCTCATATCTTGTAAAGGCCATATGTGCGCCGATTGAAAGTTCGGCGGATTGCATTCCACGCCGCGACGAGCCTCGGTATGCGCTTCCCGGAACCGTCTTCAGGCTGATCCAGTAATGAGACATCCGATGGTGGCTCTCGCCGTCGTTTGGATCCAATGCAACTGCCGTCTCGAGTTCGCTTTTCGCGGCGGCCCGGTCCCGCATATATTCCAGATCGATGTAGCCCAAAGCTGCGTGTGCCGGCGCGAGGCGCGGGTTCAACTGGAGAGCGCGTTGCGCCCCCTGCACAGCCAGGGTAAACACCTCTTCGGGAAACCGCTGATATCATGTCCAATCTCTGAATAGCAGAATGCCTGTGCGGCCCAGGCCTGCGCGTAAGAGGGATCGAGTTGTGCAGCCTTCTGAAACAGGGCCAGTGCATCGACCAGGGAATTATCAAAAAACTTTTGCCGGATGAAGTTCCCTTTGAGATAGAGATTGTGCGCTTCGACATTCCTCGTACCACCGGGCGGCACCACATCGACGGAGCGACGGTTCGGAAAGAGCGCCTTGACCATGCTGTTGGCAACTTCATTCTCAGTCTCAAAAACATCCTGTGCCGTTCGGTCATAACTGTGGGACCAGAGGGTTTGCCCGTCGCTGACGCGCGTCAGCGTCACGCGGATGCGCAGGCGGTTGCCGCCGCGCTGAACGCCCATCCAGCACTGCCTCAACGCCCAGGCGAGGTCCGATCGCAGCCAGGTCGCCGGATTCCCTTTGGATTGAAATGCGGTCGTTCGCGGGATAACTCGCAGCCCCTTTATCGAGGAGAGTGCCACGATCAGTTCTTCTGCCAGGCCATCGCTCAGGTATTCGTTCGCGGCTTGCTGCCCCAGATTGGAAAACGGAAGCACAAGGAGGGACCGCAGTTCCGGTCCTGCCATGCCCCGAGCCCACACCGCCCGCCAGGAAAAGGGCGAGACATACGAGCAGCAGAACTGGCCGGCGCGCTGGATGGCAATGGGGAGACGCTTCGTCTGTTTCTTGAACGACGATGTGCTCGCGCGTGCCCTCCTCGATGCAGACCTCCGCCACGTTGCCCCCGGATGTGTATTCTACGGGTCCAAGGAACCGGTAGCCTCTTTTCGGCACAGGTTCGATAAATCCTGCCCCCTCCACGTTCTCTTCAAGGGTCTTCCGCAGGAGAAAATATGCTTGGAAAGGTTCCCGTCTTCGACGAACGTATCTGGCCATACCAGCCGAATCAGCTCTTCTTTGCCGAGCAACTGGCGTTCGTGCTGGAGCAGGACGAGGAGAAGGTCCGCTGCTTTTGGCGTTAACGGAATGCGCTCGTCTGCGGGATACAACAGCCGTGTCCGGGCGTCAAACTGAAATTGCCCAAATCGGTAGAGCATCCCCGCCATACCTGGTGGTAGATACTGTATCCGGAAATGACATCACGCTAAGACGCTCGCTCGAATTTTGGGAGGTTATCACTGCGCACCCGTATCGCACAGTCCGCTCACTCGCCACATTCCTGCTGATAGCGAATCCACCGGGTTCCCGCCGCCGCGAGGAAGCGTTGAAACGCCGGATCGATTCGAATGCCGGAAAAGCAGGGATTTCGGTCGAATAATGGAGAGCTATCCAGGTCCGGTTCTGCGATCCTCTCCAACATGGCGACCGCAGGAGGCCATATGTTTGCCTTGGACCACAGCACTTCCGCGCGTTTTGACGTAGTGTTTGCGCACACGACTTCACCGTTATCTGCCGGTCTGTAAGCGCTAACCTGTAGCAATGAAGGTCGGATTTGTTGGACTCGGAAAAATGGGCACCGGCATGGTGCGCAGTCTGCTTCGCGCGGGCCATCAGGTTTCCGTCTATAATCGGACCCGCGAGAAAGCTGAGGCTTTCGCCAAAGAAGGCGCGCAAGTCGCCGCTTCCATTGCGGAAGTCTGCCTTGCTTCGGAAGCGGTATTCACCATGCTGAACGACGACTCTGCTGTGGAGAACGTGGTAATCAGCGAAGGAGGTATCGCAGCTTCGCTCGCAGGTAACGCTGTTCACATTTCTTCGAGCACCATCAGCACGGCGATGGTTCGCCGGTTAGCGGCCGAACATTCGAGGCGGGGACAAGGCTTTGTGAGCGCCCCGGTCTTTGGCCGCCCGGATGTTGCCCAGGCAGGGAAACTGCTGGTTGTGGCTGGGGGCCTCTCCGGCATCGTGGATCGCTTGCGGCCGCTTTTCGAAGCCGTGGGCCGTCAAACGTTCCTCGCGGGAGCCGAGCCATGGCAGGCAAACGCAGTGAAATTGTGCGGCAATTTCATGATTTCCGGCATGATGGAAGCCTTCGGTGAAGCCATGGCGAACCTCCGAAAGGCCCACGTAGAACCCCACCTGTTTCTCGATACGATGAACGCGCTGTTCGACTCTCCTGTATATGCGAACTACGGCCGCATTATCGCCGAGGAACGGTTCGAGCCGGCGGGTTTCGAGTTGTGGATGGGCCTGAAGGATATTCGGCTTGCGCTTGAGACTGCTCAGGAGTCTGAGGCTCCAATGCCAATGGCCAGTCTG
>JAUZEU010000451.1 GCA_030838885.1 Bryobacterales bacterium
AAACCTGGAGTTGTGAGCGGCCACCGGAAGGTGGCCAAAATCATCGGGGCCGCGTTAGCGACCCCGTAACAGCCGCTTTGAGCGGCTCACAAAATAAAGCCCCCGGCTCTGCCGGGGGATACTTACTGACGCACCTCAGCGCAATCTTTCGCAGTTTGTTATCGCTCGATTTGCCGCTTACCGAGGTGATGTCACGCGCGAATCGGTTGTTCTGCGAGAGCACCCCGGCTACGCACTATGCAACGCTGGTGGCTGGTCGTACTTCGGAAAATGGCATGGATCTGTGCAACGCGGGCCACTGCAGGCCATTGCTCTTACGGGACGACGGAATAGAAAGGATTGATCCTACGGGATTGCCTCTGGGGCTTTTTGCGACGGCGGGTACACGGTCCGGCAGATCCGACTCGCCCCCGGCGACAGCATTGTCCTGTATTCGGACGGCATTACAGAGACGGAAGATCCGGAAGGCAATGTCTACGAGGAAGAACGGCTCATCCGTTCATTAGACGGTCACACGAATCGGAATGCGATGGGCCTGGCCGACAGCGTCCTGCGGGATGTTACATGTTTTCGTGGCGCTGGTCCGCGTCAGGACGATATGACTCTGCTAATTGTTCGCCGGCACTGCTAAAGATCATGGCGTCGAAAGGAATCGCAGGATCTCGCGCATGACGCGACCGCTTTGATTGGTTTGGAATAAAAACTGAGCGTGCGCGGAACCATCCACAACGATCAGTTCCTTGGGCTGAGGAGCTTTTTCGTACTGCGCACGAATGCCTGGAAGCCGTGGCCCGCCGTCGTTGGCGTCATCGCGGGCGACGATGAACAGAGCGCGGGACTTCAGCTTTTCTGCCGGGAGGTTCGGCGCCGCACCCAGAAATACGATGCGGTCAATCTCACCTGGCACGGATTTGATCGACGCATCGCCCGCGGCTCCGCCACCAAAGCTGCCCCCGACCACGGACACCGTTTTAAAGCCCTGTGTTTTCAGGTAGCGAACTGCGGCGAGCACGTCGTTGTGAAAGGGGGCGTTATCGAAATCAGCCTGGCCCGGACCGCGCGAGCGGCCGAATCCGCGGAAGTTGATTGCCAGGACCCGGAATCCACCGGCCGCCAGGGCCCGGGCCTGGTCCCGCCAGCTCTCCTTGTTGAATCTGCCGCCGTGAGCGAGCACAACTGCGCGGGTGCCTTTGCCGTAGAGATCGGCGTAAATCCGGCCCCCATCCTGGGTGGGGAATGAGATGGTTTGCTGAGCGGCGACCAGTGTGGTCAGCACGATGGCGAGGGGCCGGGCGCGGAGGGCTGGCATGCGCGAAGTATACTGCGGCCGCCGCATATCATGAACAATTCAGTTCAGATGGCGGTCGAAATCACAGTTGCGTGAACATGGGCGATAATGCTCATTCCGCTTATCTGCCCTCGATGGGACTTTCGTGGGGTGGAAATGCGGAACGTTTCTTGGAGGTTCCAGTCGCGAAGCCGACTGCCAGGCCCATTCTCCGCTACCTCTATTCAGGTGGCAAAACGGAAAGTCATTTAGAAGTGATATCAGCCGGCGGGGGAGTGGTGCGATCTTTGAACCACTCGATGCTGATGTTCTGATTTGCTTTATTGTGAGGGATCTGGTCCAGACCGGGCATAAAAATTTGCAGGCCGGCCTGCGGAGTCATACGAGTATAGCCGTTCACGAGCTGTTCCTGATAATGAGCCAGATCGAGATCGAACCATGCATCATTCGAAATATCAATCATGGTGAGATCGACCTGATTCATCGTGAGCTTTCCAAAGTCGATGGTGCCGCCTTGAAGGCGTATGAAATTGCGCCACTGCTCGACGCTCTCTACTTCGCTTTGAGCATTTCCGTATATCTCCTCAATGTCGGGATTGACGATGCGCACGTCGGTCAGCTGCCCACGGATGTGAGGAGGTGGCAGCAGCGCAAGTGTATTGAAGAAAACATCGTTGCCAGAGACTTGAATGCCCGGAATGCCCTGCGGATGAAAGAGGTCGGCGATGCTGACGTGAAGGCCACCGAGAAGACCCTTAAATGGAACCCTTAGAACGCTGAGCTTTGTGACGTGTATCTGAATCCGGTTATCAGGTGTAACGGTGATGTCTCCGATCATTTCAATCGGCAGGGGTACGATCTTGTGCAGAGTTCCATGGAGCCTGATTTGATTTCCGTCACCGGAAAGTGTGATGTCCTTGAGGGGCGACTTCGCCATTCCGCTCGCATTGAGGAAGTTGCTGAGATCCCCGATGTTGGCGCGGAGAACGCCTGTTTTCACATCAATGGAAAAGGACTCTGGATCGTCGAAGGAGGGGTTGACGTTCCGGTGAGTGCGGATGAACTGCCCGCGAAGCCAGCGGACATAGACACGAAAGCTCGGGCCCTTTCGCAACATCAGATTATGCGCGTAGACGGCGGTGGGAGCAGAGCCGGAGGACGTGCCTGCTCGTTGTGGGGCGGGCGGTGTTGCAGTTGCCGGCGAGGAAGTGAGGGCAACAGGAAGTTCGGCGGTACGCCTTGCGGACCGAAAATACCATACGACGAATGCCAGCAAGACGACGAGGGCGGAGATGGCAACAATGGTACGGGCGCGCATGACAGAACCATAGCAGGGAAATGCTCGTCCGGGCGAGTCCCTGCAGGCAATGGTAACGCGCTGCTCCCGCCGTTGAGCACTCGCAATTTACTTCGGTATGCTTTCAAACAAATTGTGTCTCGGCGCCGCTATGGTCGCGTCGTGATGGCTGCCGCAAGCCGATTTCCCGGTACTGACTCGGTCAACTTGCCGGAACGCCGGTAGTGGCCACTTATCTGAGTAGCCAACGAATCGTCAAACCGGGTCGTACGGTGGCTACTGATGCGACGTTTTAGAAGCCCTGCGAAGCGAGAGCGAGTTGGTTCAGCTCAATAGTGCGGTAACAACTCTCGATTCAGGGCGGCGCGGATCAGCGTCGCTGCATAGGCATTGTCCATATTACCTGGCGTTCTGAAATCCATTCCGTGCTGCCAACTCGCCGGAGCCTCCGGGTGAACCCCCGTAAGAATCACCCATCCGTTTCCGAATGTCCCCTCTACGATGGCGGGTGTTCCGTCGGGATACTTGCCGACCACCGCACCCCAGCCGGTAAGCTGCGGGCCATCCTCCCAGTACTGATCGAGCGTTTGTCCCCCTGCAAAGGTAATCGCTACCGCTGCCTTGCGGATACCTCGAGCTTCGACAGCGTAAAACCCGAACCGCGACCCTGACGTCAGATTCAAACCGTTGTAGGGCGAGTTGCCCGCAAAGAAGGCGCCCGCGCAGATTCCGAGATAATTCAAGCCACTCTGTATCGCATTGCGAGTATTTGCGGCCGTGCCCCAAGTCAGGCTGTTGCCGATGTGTTCGAAATTTCCTCCCGGAACAATCAGAAGCCGATATCCCCGGATCTGCACTTCGCTCATTCCGTTCAGCTCTGGAGAATTGGCTGTCGAATACCCGAGGTGCTCGCGAGTCAGGATTTTCTGGAGGGCCGCGACGTCTCCAGGAGAAGTTCCAGTTCCGTTGAACAGAAGAACGGGAGCGATGGTGGTGCGCGCAAGCATCCTGCCTTCGTTACTGGCCCGGCAGGCCGTAAGCGCCATTGAAATCAGGAGAGCGCAAAAGGTCGTCAAGACGAGACGCGCGGTTGAAGCACTCATATACACCGATCCCTCACGACAGGTCAGGCCGTGGTTGTACCGCGGCTTTTGACCTGACACCAAGGGCCTGGTGCTTGTGGTCAAACTGGAATCCCCGGCAAACACAATGTTGGGATTTTTCCTTCTATCCTTTCTCCAGAACAAAGTGCGTCGCTTGCTCAGTAGCCTTGTGCTCCGTCACAGAAAATCCAAGAGCGGGCAGATCGAGACCGGTAAACAATGCTTCCCCCTGGCCGAGCACGACGGGCCCCAGCGCAAAGTGCAGGGAATCGATCAGCCCCGCCTGCTGATATTGCCGCACGGTGGAAACACCGCCTCCGATTTTGACATCCTTGTCGCCCGCTGCCTGTTTGGCAAGCCTCAGCGCCTCTTCAATTCCGCCTGTGACAAAGTGGAAGGTCGTTCCGCCTTCCATCACCAGAGGCTCGCGTTCGTGGTGCGTCAGGACGAACGTAGGCGCATGATACGGCGGGTTGTCGCCCCACCATCCCTTCCATGAGTTGTCGGGCCACGGGCCGCGGATCGGACCGAACATGTTGCGACCAAGGATGAAGGCTCCAAAGTTTTCCATCGACCGCCGT
>JAUZEU010000455.1 GCA_030838885.1 Bryobacterales bacterium
GTCACGAGCCAGGCTGCTCGGTTCCATCCACACCTTAATGAAGACGTGCTGTGCAGGGGCACGTCTAAAGACCGAGTTCGCTCAACCCCGGATGATCATCCGGGCGGCGGCCGATCGGCCAATGAAACAGACGCTCCGACTCCCGGATTGGCAGGTCATTAATGCTTGCATGGCGCCGTTTCATCAATCCTTGCTCATCGAACTCCCAGTTCTCATTTCCGTACGATCGATACCATTGCCCTGATGAATCGTGCGATTCGTACGCAAAGCGCACGGCGATCCTGTTTTCATGAAAGGCCCATAGTTCCTTGATCAGACGATACTCCAACTCGTTTGCCCATTTACGAGTGAGAAACGCGATGATTGCGTCCCTGCCCGTTAAGAACTCAGAGCGATTGCGCCACTGGCTATCGACTGAATACGCAAGAGCGACTTGCTGCGAGTTTCGGGAATTCCAACCGTCTTCGGCCTTACGAACCTTCAGGATCGCTGTCTCCCGGGTGAATGGTGGCGGCAGGTTTGCAGGTATGGTTTGTGTCATTTGCATGGTCTCCTGTTCATGCAACATTTTCCTTCAGGGCATAACGCAGCGCGCTGTCAAAAAAGACACGCTACTCCCCGTTGGCCCGCGCATTCACCGGAGGGTCACGAAAAGGCACAATGGCCAATCACTGGGCCGGCTCACGGACGATCAGTCGTTGGTCTGCCCTGAGATCACGGAGTTTCTGCACGATGCCACTTGGCCATTGGATGGTAAGCGCCGGTACAACGGCCTGCGGCCCGAGGCCAAAATGAACCGGCACGAGGCTGGATGAGGCGTAGCCGACGCTGCTGGTCAGTTGATTCCACTGATTGCCGACGCGAATAACGGCGCCGATCGCGTCACGGTTGCTTCGCGATCCAATCAACCGGACTTCGAGCCAGTGATCGGGACCGGGACTGGCGTTGCGCCACAATTCCGGTTTGCCGCCGAGTACGCTCACAGCAACGTCGAGTTTTCCATCACCGTCAAAATCTGCGACGGCGGCCCCGCGATGCGCGCGGGGGATCGCAAAGGAGGAGGCCGACCCAGCCGAGCCATCCGCAAACGTACCATCGCCCTGGTTCACAAATATGGTGTTCGGAAGCTGATAGCGGTCGCCGGAAAACGTTTCGATGTTATCGGTCGCGTGTGAGTTGGCGGTGAACAAGTCCTTCCAACCGTCGTTATTGAAATCCGCAAGCGCGTTGCTCCAGCCCGATAGCTTGTTGGTCGTTCGGCCCAGGTGACTGGCGTACGTAAAATCCTGGAACTGGGCCTTTCCCATGTTGCGAAATAAAGGAAAACTTTCGCCCGCAAGCGCCGTGTAGACAATGTCTGGAAGTCCGTCGTTGTTGTAGTCCCGGAAATCCACACCCATGCTCGAAACTGGACGCCCGCCATCCGGCAGGGCTGCGCCGGCGGGAAGTGCTGCTTCCTCGAATCGGCCGTTTCGCAGGTTATGGAACAGGAAATTCGGCATAGTGTCGTTGGTGATGTAGACATCGGGATAGCCGTCGCCGTCGAAATCGGCGATGGCGAGGCTCATGCCTTTGCCAGTCGATTTCGCAATGCCGCTTGCCGCGGAGACATCCTGGAACCGGCCACCGCCCAGATTGTGATAAAGCGTATTGGCGCTTGGCTGAAACTCCCGCGGATGGCAATAAACCAGGTAGCGGCCCGAAGGGTCATGGCACTGAGGGTTGCTTTCTGGCGACCACTGCACGTAATTGACGACAAACAGGTCGAGCAATCCATCGCGGTCGTAATCCAACCAACCTCCAGCCACAGCCCACGCGCCGCCATGGATTCCAGCTTGCTTCGAAATCTCCTCAAACTGCCCGCCACCGATGTTGCGATAGAGATGGCATTCATTGACGCCGGCCACCAACAGATCCACAAGTCCGTCGTTGTCGAAGTCCGCTGCGGCGGCTCCAATTGCATAGCCTGAACCGGAAAGGCCGGCCTCCTTCGTTACATCAGTAAAATGGCTACCTCCATCGTTGCGGTACAGCCTGTTCCAATACTGGGGCCCCGTCTTGGCGAGAGAAGGCACCTCGGCTCCGTTGGTGAAGAAGAGATCCATGCGGCCGTCATTGTTGTAATCGAACGCCGATATGCCCCCCGCCATCGTTTCGACGAGATACTTATGCGCTGTCGGGTTGTGATTGAGAACGAACGTCAACCCCGAGTTGGCGCTGGCTTCTTCGAACCGGACAGTGGGCGGCCCGGTGGCCGCCCTGATGCCCATAATTGCCAGGGGAACGGCGGACAGGACACACAATGGTATGGGAAACCTGAAGAAGCGCACGGCCTCTTATTCTCGCCCATTTCCACTGCAATCCAAAATTCCGCTATCGTGAATGAGAATGCGATTGTCCGGTATTTCGTTGGTGGCAGCTCTCTTTTGCACCGCCGCAGGTGTCCCTGCGCAGGAAGAGGTATTGGCCGCCAAAAGCCGGGCCGGCAACCAGGCGCTGGCGGCGGGCCGCTACACCGAGGCGATCAGGATCTACCGTGAGTTGGTAGCGGCTCTGCCCGAAAATCCGGGCCTGCGGTTCAATCTCGGCATGGCGCTGGACAGAGCAGGGCAGCCCGCTGCGGCGATTCCGCAACTCGAGCATTCCACCCGCGCACAGCCCGACTTTGCGCCCGCCTGGTTTCTGCTCGGACTGGCCTATCAGCAGTTAGGAAAGCCGCACCAGGCGATCGCGCCGCTGCGGAAAGCGGTGTCACTGGAGGGCGGCGATTCCCGCGCGCAACTCGAGTTGGCGGACGCGGAACTGGCCGCCGGGCAGCCTCACGATTCTGCAGAGGGTTTTCGCGCCCTTGCAGTGGCGCATCCGGAAATGGCGAAGGCATGGCAGGGTCTGGGCCTTTCCTACCTGTCTCTTGGCGAACGGGCCTTTGCACGGCTGGCCGAAACGGAGTTAGACTCCGGCTACTGGCACGCACTTGCGGGTCGGGCGCGCGCCGCGGAAGGCCGGTACGCTGAATCGCTGGCGCTCTACCAGGACGCGATTCGTGCATTGCCCTATCTTCCTGGACTCCATGCCGCCAGGGCTGCCATCTATGGCCAAACGGATCATCCGGATTGGGCGGTAGTTGAACAGAAGAGAGAATCCGGCCTGCCGAAGCCGGACTGCAGTTCGCATAAGGCCGCGTGCGCCTATCTTGCGGGCGAGTGGCTTTCGGCGCTTGCGGAAGCGGAGAAAAGCGCGGTCCCCGAGAACCTGTATTGGGTGTCTCTGGCTTGCGCCACACTCGCCGAGGAAAGCTTCCTGCACATCGCAAGCCTGCCTCCCTCAGCCGAGATCCACGAATTGCTGGCGGAATCGAACCAACGTATGGGACGCCGTGTAGATGCCGTCGGGGAATGGCGGAAGGCGCTCGAAATGGCACCGGACGACCGGCGCATAAAGGGGCGCCTTGCCGAATCGCTGATTCGGAATCGCCAATACGAAGAAGCGGAGCAGTTGCTCAAGCCGCTCGTTTCCGGGCAGCCGGAGAACGGGGAATGGCAGTACCTGCTGGGCGATACATTGTTCGAGCAGCGCCGGGCCGATACCGCGCTCCCGCATCTTATCGCGGCCGCGCGCCTTCTGCCAGGTCATCTGCCTGCATCGGAAGTGCTGGGGCGCGCCTGGCTGGCGCTTGGGCGGCCCGAGAAAGCGGTAGCGAGCCTGGAGAAGGCCCGGTCGCTTGACGATGGAGCGATCTCGTTCGCGCTTAGCTCCGCCTATCGCCGGCTCGGCCGGGAATCTGAGGCCCGGGCCGCGCTGGCCCGGTATCAGCAGTTCACAGCGCGAAAAGGACCCGGGTCCGCCTTGGCCGATGCGGGCGAGATCCCGGCTCCCTGAACCGGGAACACCTACGGAATCCAGCTCAGTGCGCGAGAATGCCACTTGCTCTGTTTCCCAACACAAAACAAAACGGACCGGTCTCTCCTCGTCGAAGGAAGGACCGGTCCGAAAAACAACTAAACACCGTCCAACCCGAAAATACCGGGCTTGACAAGTCGCCCCCTGTCAGAAGCTCAGCTTGAGCCCGAACTGTATCTGCCTTGGTGAATTCCCCTGCGAAGTAACCTGGCCGAAAGTGCTGCTTCCGACCGAAGTGTTCGGTGCGTTGAACTGCGGCGTGTTCGTCAGGTTGAAAAATTCAGCCCTGAACTGAAGTCGAAGCGGCTCGCGGATAATAAAGTTCTTCAGCAGAGCCACGTCTGCGCTATGCACGCCGTCCTGGCGAAGTTGTGTGATCCTCCGCGGAGCGGAACCGATCGTAAACGGCGCCGGTTTGGAGAACGCGTCAACATTGAACCATCTTTCGACCGTTGGATTAGCGATGGAAACGTTCGAAGCACTGGTGATGTTCGGCGGGTTATAGGCAAATCCAAAGCCGTTGGCGGGCGCAGACATCGCATCGGGGATGCCGTTCTGCACGCGGATGATGCCGGAAACCTCCCAGTTACCCACAACCGCTTCGACTACAGGATTCAAATTAGCGCCGAACGATTTGCCTTTGCCGACCGGCAGTTCATACAACATGGTAATCGCTACACTTTGCGGAATGTCATGAGCGCTGATGGATCGCTCAAGGTTCCAGTTGGCGATATCGCGAGGGCCGGAGTCGCTTACTTCCCAGGCCTGCCGCTCCGATGCGTTATCAATCGCCTTCGACCATTGATAGCTCCCGATCAGATTGAGGCCGTTAGAGAACCGCTTGGTGAACTTCATCACCAGGGCGTTGTAACTGGCGCCCGCGCCCGCCGTACTGCCGTCCAGATTGATCCCCGTATACTGCGGATAAGGTACCAGCAACCGCCAGCGAGGAACGGTGGGCCCGGAGAGCGTTGCCCCTGCCGAGGCGGGGATGATGCCAAAGAACGGATTGGGAACCAGTTGGTTGAGTTGATTTCCCATACTCAGATACTGTGCCGGGAGCTGGTTGACGTTGAGGCCACCATAGCCCATCGCCAGCTTGCGGCTTTGATTGCCGGCGTAACCAACTTCGACCAGAGTGTTGGGGCTCACCTCATACTGAAGGTCCAGACTGAAGCTTTGCGTATAGCCATCCGGGTGATTTCGGATAACTGCGGTCAGTCCCTGGCCCAGGCCCGTCGCCGCCCCCTGAGACCTGGCGACCGCCGGAATAGTCCCGGTCGGGAACGGGTTGCTGAGCAGATTGCCCGGGTGGATCCCGTCCCCTGAGTCGGTGCTAACCCATGGCGTATTCGTTGAGAACCCGATGGGGTTCTCGTCCGCCAAAGAGGGAACGAAGAAGATGCCGTACCCGGCTCTCAACACCACCTTGCTGTTAACTTTGTATGCCAAACCTACGCGGGGAGCAAAGTCGCGCCAATAGGTATCCCACATGCCCCGGTTACCAGCGGTGACGAAGCCGACCGCGCCCTTAAGATTCAGGCCGGGAACAGTAATCGGACTCGGCGCGTTGAACTGAAACGTGCTGAAACGGTTATAGCGATCCGTCGTCGGTCCCTGCAGGTCCCAGCGTAGCCCGTAGTTGAGCGTCAGCCGATTGTTTATGCGCCAGGCATCCTGCGCGTAAAGCCCGTAATAATGATGACCCTCGGCAAGCGACGCAGGAAACGGCACACTGCCGCCAGAGCCCGTACCAAGCAGGAGCGACGCCAGGGCGTTGCCGCTGGTTGTGGCTCCGGGCAGTACGGCGGGCCCGCTGGTCAGCGCCTGGCTAAAGTTGAAAGTAGGCGCCCGGAGCCAGCCACCATCACCGGGTCCATTCTGGTAGGCCAGCTCCATCGTGTACCCAAACTTAATGCTGTGTGCATTCTTTTGTTTGGTGAGGTTGGCCTGCAGGGTTTCCGTTCTTTCCGGGTGGAGCAGTTGCCCGTTGTTGCCGACACCGAGGGTTGAATAGTTCGACGCGGTGAAGGCCGGCATGACATCCTGCACGTGGAACAGTGCGACCTGAGATGCCGGTAATCCGGTTAGTGTGGGCGAGGCGTGGACAACCGGTATCGTTTGTTCGGTCCAGTTTCCGTGCCCGATCAGAACGTTGGCGACCAGCGTCGAACTTAAAATGAACGTGTTCCCGAACGTGGCCGAGCCACGAGGATTCGGGTTGCTGGTGGCAGGTTCGCCGATTCCCCACTCCTTGAACGCGACACCTGTGGAATTTTCCCACGCTTGCGACCAGCGAAAATACATCGTGTGCCGGTCGCTCCGCGCCCAGTCGGCGCGGACGTCGTAGCGATCTGTACTTGTGATACTTTTCCCCGTACCGAACCAATTGCTGCTCTGGGCAAGCCCGACACCGGACTGATTCGGCAGCGGATATAAAGACAGGACTTTCGCCCCAACCGAATCGAATCTGGAAATCGGAAT
>JAUZEU010000471.1 GCA_030838885.1 Bryobacterales bacterium
GCAGCACATCTCTCATTTTCCGGCGAAGTGCTGATCTGTCAATGTTAACCTCTGGCACCATCAAGGATTAATCCACTGGAAAGAGATAATCCAAAGACCCGCAAATCTTTGTCCTTAATTTCTCTTATCGCCCGGCAAAAATGTGGCAATTAGCGTCTTTTCAGCTTGTTAGAAAAAAAGAGGATGTTACACTTAGTTGTTTCCCGGCTATGCCAATTCGGGCAAAACTATATATCGCGCTGATAATCGCCTCAGGAAGCGCCGGGCTCTCCCTTGGGATGCTGCAATTCTCCTCTGCAGACCCGCTCCAATTCTGGCTGTATTTCCTCGTCACGTTACTCACCTCAGGCTTAAAAGTTCGTCTGCCGATGGTGTTTGCCACGCTTTCCGTGAACTTCCTCTTTATTCTCGTCGGCATCGTCAGGTTCGGTTTGCCTGAAGCGATGATGCTGGGCGCGGGCGGCATTTTTGTCCAGTGTCTTTGGCGGCCGCGTGTGAGGCCGAAGGCGATCCAGATTGCTTTCAGTGTTGCAGCCATTTGTCTTGCCATCATTTCGGCCCACAGCGTCTTTCACGGCCTGCTTGGGCGCTGGATGGGGGAGTTACATCCAATTCGCCTGGGACTGGCCGCAATGACCTATTACGTGGTCAATACCGTGCTGGTGGCTGGAGTGATCGGCCTGACCGAAAACAAATCCATCTACAGGACCTGGTACGACACGTATTTCTGGGTGATGCGATATCATATGGCAGCCGCTTCGGTTGCCTGGCTGATCGTGGTTCTCAGCAAGCAGGAAGGCTGGCAGGCGGCACTGGTTCTTTTCCCGCTCGTCTACTTCATCTACCGTTCTTATCGGATGTATATCGACAGGCTGCAGAAAGACAAAGTTCACGTCGAAGAAATTGCCGGCCTCCATCTGAGAACCATCGAAGCCCTGGCCCTCGCCATCGAAGCGAAAGACGCTACAACCCACCAACACCTGCAGCGCGTACGCGTCTACGCAATGGCCATTGGCGCTGAAGTAGGCATGAGCCAGACGGATCTGGATGCACTGCAGGCGGCCGCGCTGCTGCACGATATCGGTAAGCTGGCAGTCCCTGAACACATCATTTCCAAGCCCGGCAAACTGACGCCCGAAGAGTTTGAAAAGATGAAGATCCACCCCATCGTCGGGGCGGAAATTCTTGAAGAGGTTAAATTCCCCTATCCCGTAGTTCCCATAGTGCGGGCGCATCACGAGAAATGGGACGGCTCTGGTTACCCCTACGGCCTGTCCGGGGAAGAAATACCGCTGGGTGCACGCATTCTTTCGGTCGTGGATTGTTTCGATGCCCTTGCATCGGACAGGCAGTACCGCCGCGCCCTGCCGCTTGATCAGGCGATGGGCATCGTCATTTCGGAAGCCGGCAAAAGTTTCGACCCCGTAATTGTCGAAATCATTCAGCGCCGATACATCGAACTGGAGCGGAAAGCCATAAGTTCAGGGGGAGAGAAGGTTAAACTTTCGATGGACGTCAAGATCGAGCGCGGTCTTGCTCCGGCCACAGGTTTTGCGGAATCAGCTGAACCGGACGCCGTTCTTCTGCAGGTGACCGCCGGCTACACTGACCCGCTTTCCTCCATCGCAGAGGCCACGCAGGAAGCGCATATGCTTTACGAGCTTACGCAGGACCTGGGTAATTCGCTCGGGCTGCAGGAGGCTCTGGCCTTTGTGGCTGTGCGCCTGAAGAGGCTGATTCCGTATGAGACTGTGGCGGCCTATATTCGCCGTGACGATAAGCTGATCCCCGAATACGTCAGCGGCGAGAACCTGCGTCTTTTCACTTCACTCGAAATACCCGTCGGGCAGGGGCTCTCAGGCTGGGTGGCGGAAAACAACAAGCCGATTCTCAATGGCAACCCTTCCGTTGAGGCCGGGTATCTGAACGACGCTACCCGTTATTCCACCCTTCGCTCCGCGCTTGCGGTTCCGTTGAACGGCGTCAACGGTCCGCTGGGCGTTCTGGCCCTGTACCGGGCGGAGCGGGACGCCTTCAGCAAGGAAAATTTGCGGATTCTGGTTGCCATCAGTCCGAAGGTGGCCATGGCGATCGAGAATGCCCTGAACCACCGGCTGCCCCAGACCTCGATTGCCACCGACTATCTGACCAATCTTCCCAACGCACGCTCCCTTTTCCTCTCTCTGGACCACGAAGTCTCGCGATCCCGGCGTGAGGAGACGACGCTCGCTGTGGTGGTCTGCGATTTGGACGGCTTCAAACAGGTGAACGACAGATTTGGGCACCTTGCTGGCAACAAGGTTCTGCGCCTGATCGCCAACGGTCTTCGCGAGGCGTGTGATGCCCACGACTATATTGCGCGTATGGGTGGCGATGAATTTGTCATGCTGATCCCAGGTGGGGACGAAAATTCACTTGACAGCCGGATCGCACGAATCCGCAACGTTGTGCGCCTTGCCGGCGATACCACGCCCGAACCCTGCCACCTGTCCCTCAGCGTAGGTATTGCCATATACCCGCAGGACGGAGCGGACGCCGAAGAGCTTCTCGCGGAATCGGACAGGCGTATGTACAGGAGCAAGCGCCTGCGCAAGAAACAGCCTGCTTCTATGCTCGTAGCAGAGTCTGCCGTCACGGCCGCCGTTTCATGAGCCGGAGTTTTCTTGTCAGTGCATTTAAAGGACTCCTGAACCTGGCTCTGATTGTTCTGGTGGGCGGCTTCGCCGCTGCCGCGCTGGTTCGATACAGCCCCGGCTTCGACGTGGATGAGAACTCCTGGAATCCAAAGATCAGTGCGGCCACTCTGGCCGCGATGCACGCGCGCCGGGAACAGGAAAACCAATTGCCCCGCTTTTACGCTCACTATCTGGGTGCAGCGCTGCACGGGGACCTTGGTAAGTCGGATTCCCTCCGAGTACCTGTGGCCGATCTTCTGCGGGACCGTGCCCCCGTGACCCTGAATCTCGTGACTTGGGGAACTGCGGGAGGTCTGCTGTTCGGCGCCTCACTGGCGTGGATGGCAGTGTGGCCCAGGCGCACCGCACCACACGCCATTGCTGTGTCGGCGAACGGCCTGCTGCTAGCCATTCCCCCTGCCGTCCTCGGCCTGATGTTTTTCTTCGCGGAAGCGCCACTGGCTTTGGCGGTTGCCCTGGCACTAATGCCGCGCGTGTTCGGTACTATGCGCGCTCTGTTTCAGGATCTCTACGCGTCGCCCGTTTTGCTCGCCGCGCGGACTCGTGGTGTTCACCCTGCGGTTCTGGCGTTCCGTTACGTGCTGGGCGCAGCCGCCCCGCAGTTGCTCGCCCTTTCCGGAGTTGCTCTGGTGCTCGCCTTCGGCTTCATCATTCCTATAGAAGCTCTCTGCGATGTGCCCGGTATCGGGCAACTCGCATGGAAGGCGGCGCTCGCCCGCGATCTGCCCCTGCTGTCCGGTATGGCGCTGATCATTACCCTTGTGACCGCATGCGTGCAAACGGTGGGTGATCTGACCTCCGGAGCCGGAAGGTGAAGTCTACCGCGCGAAAGCTGGCACTCGCGATCCTGTTGGCGGTGGCGCTGTGTGCGCTTTTCGCTCCCCAAATTGCGCCTTTCCCTTACGATCAGCAGTTTCGCGATGCGCCACACGCCGCGCCCGGCGGCCGGTTCCTTATGGGTACTGACGATATCGGGCGGGATCGCCTCTCACGACTCCTTTACGCTACCCGCGTTTCCCTGCTTCTGGCTCCTTCTGCTGCTTTGGTCTCGGTCCTGCTCGCTCTTCTTATCTCCATACCCGGCGCCAGCCGCTGGCGGGCCTCGGCCCATGCCATTTCCGGGCTGACCAGCATTTGCCTTTCACTCCCGTGGCTCTTCCTTTTCATCATTCTCCGCGCCGAATTGCCTCTCAATACTGCGCCTTTAGCCTCGGCTCTCCTCACGTTTGGTCTGATGGGAATCGCGGGCTGGGCCTGGCCTGCCCGCGTCTTCACCGCCAGCATCCGCGAGATCCGCCAGTCTGGATGGATTCTACAGGCGCGGGCCGCCGGTCTGCGTGGCTGGCGTATTGCCCTCGTCCACGGCTGGCCGCATCTTAGGCAGATCGCGGCAGCGCAGTTCCGCATCCTCGTACCCGCGTATATCCTCTCGGAAGCCAGTCTCGGTCTGTTGGGCCTCGGTGTAGCGGATCCCTTACCCTCCTGGGGAAACCTTCTTCAGGAACTTCAACACCCTGATACCGTTCGTTCCAACCCGTGGGTCCTGGCGCCTCTGGGTCTGCTTATCACGGTTATGGTTTGTCTCGAATCGCTGCAGGCCTCGGGAAAGGCGGCTGTGTGAGCCACCGTTTTCTGCGCGTTCTGCTGTTTGCGATTCCTCTGTCAGGCGCAACTGCACCGAAAGAACTGCGCTTCACCATCGCTGGCGACCCGCTTACCTTTGATCCCCTGCAGGTCTCCGAAAGTAATTCCGAGACCGTCCGCTATCTCACTGCCGGTGTCCTGATTCGTATCAACCGCGTTACCGATCAGCCCGAGCCCGAGCTCGCCGAATCCTGGCAGGTGACCGAAGGCGGCCGCAGCCTCACCTTCCATTTGAGGGCGGGGCTGAAGTTCTCAGACGGGTCGCCTCTCACCGCGGCTGATGTCGGACGCACCATCACGCGTGCGCTCGATCCAAAAGAGGCCTCTCCTGCAGGCGATACCATTCGGACCGCGGAGGGCAATCCTGAAATTCGCGTTGCCTCTTCTCGCGACATCACCCTTCGCTACAAATCGCCCAGGCCTGGACTGGATCGTCTGTTTGACGCGATTGGAATCGCGCCCACCCTCACATCACAGAAGCGAGGTACTTTTGCGCCCTCCGCAGGTCCGTTCTTTGTCGCCGAGTACCGTCCAGGAGTCTCAGTTCGACTTCAGCGGAACCCTTACTACTGGAAGCGCGACCCGGAAGGTAACCCGCTGCCTGTGCTCGGCTTCATTCGCCTGGATGTCCAGCAGAACCGCGATCTGGAACTGGCCCGTTTTCTTCGCGGTGAACTTCAGATCATCAACAGGCTGGATCCGGACAGCTTTGATCGGGTCTCGAAAGAGAGACCCGAGGCCGCTCGCGACTTAGGAGCATCGCTCGATTCCGAGTTTCTCTGGTTCAACCAGTCACCCTCCAGGTCCCTTCCGGAATGGAAGCGAAAGTGGTTTACCTCCAGCGCTTTTCGTCATGCCGTAAGCCGCGCCATTCACCGCGACGACATTGTCCGAATCGCCTTTCGAGGTCATGCTCACCCGGCCGCCGGACCCATTTCCACTGCGAACCGCTTTTGGTTCAACACAAGCCTGCGGCCTGTCGTCGCCGACCTGCCGGAAGCACTCAGATTGCTCGCTTCCGATGGCTTTACTTTGCGTCAGGGTGTATTGCACGATCGCGGCGGGCACGCAGTCGAGTTTTCTCTGATTACCAACTCGCTCAGCCGCCCGCGCGAAAACACAGCCAAACTGATTCAGGAAGATCTTAAGAAAATCGGTATTCGCGTCAACTTAGTCACTCTGGAATTCAGCTCTTTACTGGAACGCATTTCGAAATCGCTCGACTATGAAGCCTGCCTGCTCGGTTTCAGTAACGTCGACCCGGACCCGTTGGAAGAGAAGAATGTTTGGCTGAGTTCAGGAGCCCAGCACCCATGGTGGCCATCCCAGAAATCACCCGCCACGGCCTGGGAAGCGCGAATCGATGAACTGGAACTGAAGCAGGCGACCGCCGGATCACGCGAAGCCCGAAAGAGGGCCTGTGACGAGATTCAGCGCATTGTGGTGGACCAGGAACCGGTCATTTACCTTGTTAATCCCGATTACCTCTGCGCGATTGCTCCTTCGCTGCGTGGTGTAAAGCCAACCGTAGCACCTCCCCAGTTACTCTGGAACATCGAATCGCTCCGGCTTGAATGATTCCGGTACTTGAATTCAATATCTCGGCCCGGTACGGCGCGCGAGCCGTACTGCACGGCGTAAGAGGCAGTATTGCGGCGGGGGAGATCGTTTCTCTGGTAGGTCTTAGCGGTTCCGGTAAGAGTACCCTGGCACTCGCGCTGCTTCGACTGCTCGACTACCGCGGTGGGTCCGTCACCGGGACCATACTGCTCGAGGGCAGGGAACTGACAACCCTGAGTAGCAAGGAAATACGCGCCATTCGGGGCCGTCGCATCGGTTACGTCCCGCAGAGCCCGGCATCCGCGCTCAATGGGAAGTTAAAAGTCCGGACTCTGCTCGATGAAACCTGGAGAGCTCACCGCGCAGGCCGCCCGGATGGCGATTTCTATTCCGGCCTGCTCGAGCGCGTGCAGCTTCCGGGAACTACCGACTTTGTGCAGCGCCGCTCGGGAGAGCTTTCCACCGGTCAGGGCCAGCGCTTGCTTATCGCTCTCGCCATCATGCACCAGCCGGCGCTCCTGCTGGCCGATGAACCCACCAGCGCGCTGGATGCTATTACGCAGGCAGCCGTTCTCCGGCTATTCGAAGACCTCAATCGTCGCCTCGGCACAGCGATACTTTTTATCTCGCATGATCTGCTATCGGTCGCGTCGCTGAGCCAGCGGGTCGATATTCTTCACGAAGGCCGCGTGGTGGAATCGGGAACGCCGGCCGACATTTTCCTGCACCCCAGGCACCCCTTCACCCGCGACCTCGTCGCGGCCATGCCACGTGATCCCTTGCCGCGGGAGAGCTAATTCGGACGGCGCTCACCAATTATTTTGGTCCCTGCTCCTGCCTGTGTGCGCGTCCCGGTGGCATTGATTTTTGTAACGGGCAGAGGATCCTTTGAATCTCCTGGTTTGCTGTCCGCGCTCTTCGCCGGCATCCTGCGCGTCCGGAATTCATACTTGTCGATCGTCATAGCGGTCTCGCCGTTCGCATTGCGAACAATCCGGCCTTCAGCCACCAGCTTCAGCGGAACCTGGTTTTCGAGGCGCGCCGGCCAATCGAGCGAAACCTGCACAAGCTGTCCGGTATGAAACTGCTCGTTGCTCGTAAAAAGCAGACCTTTACTGCTGATATTCAAGGTTTCACTGGAGCCCTGACCCGTAATGATCGGGTGCTCCAACGTCTGGTACGAAACCGCCAGCCGGCACGGGAACCGGGCGCCAACTCGCCGCTCCGCCGCTGCCTTCTTTTCCGCCTCCGCAAGTGCGCGGTCCATCGCATTCTCCATGGACTTTCTCAAAGTGGCCGCATCGAAATCTTCATAACAGAAGAAGTCGTAAGCGCCTTTCCGGACCGCCGTCACCCCGGTTTCCCGGTCCTGCGCATGACACAACGCAATCATCGGCGTGTTCGGAGCATGTTGCTGCAAATGCCGTAAGGTTGACAGCCCCTGGCCGTCAGGTAAATACACGTCAGACAAAATCAAATCGAATGAGCGCTCCTGCAATTGCCTCAGACCATCAAGAAGCGCATCCACCCGAACCCACTCGAGGGCAGGCATGGATGTGCTCGCAGAACCGCTTTTCAGGGCAGATTCCACCTTTGCTACAAAATTCTGGTCCACACTGATAAAAAGTACTGCGTGCACATTCATTATTGACCACTCACCCACACCAGCATACCTTGCCGCAGCGGGAACGCCAGGAAGAAGGCAGGGATTAATCGCGGGCACTTATTCACATAAGACCGGCCATATAGATTGTCGTATTCCTGGCTGCAGGACAGATATCGTAAAATCCCGTCCGCCCGCGTTGAAATTCGCCCGGCTGTTTTGAGTGCCATCGGCATGCATTTGATCCCCTGTAAGCCTTATCGGCGATTTTCTGTAGAACTGTAGTCCCACCGTAAACGAAGTGAGCAATAGCAGCCTCTGCTGCTATTGACCGGGCCGATACTAGACGTTGTGCGGATCCGGGTGCATCCAGGGCTTCCGATAGGCACGCGCCAGCGCCCGGTTTGCCTCGGCATCACCCACCACCTGCTGTTTCATCGCATCCCATTTGTAACTGCGACCAGACTCCCGCGCGAGATTCGCCAGAATACAGGACGCCGTCGAAATATATCCTTCTTCAATATCTGCTACCGGCTTACTACGGTTGTCGATTGCCGCCAGCAAATCCATCATGTGGTGCCGCACCGCCGGCGCCACATGCGTCTCCAGATCCTTCTCGGTCCTGTCTTCCGGATACTGCTCAAACTCGTACGTCACGTCTTTGTGAACCGGCTGCTCGCCCTTGCCGCTCGGAATAAAGTCATACGAATAGACTCCGGCCTTCAGAATTCCCTTGTCGCCGTAAAATGTCGCGCCCCAGCTATACTTCGGATCCGGCTCGCCGGCCGCTCCCCACGTCCGGTGGTTCCACACAATATTCAGATCCGGATACTCCCAGGTGCACACCTGCGTGTCCGTGATATTCGCCTTGCTCGCCTTATCCATGTAGATGCCGCCGTCGGACGAAATCCTCGTTGGCCAGCCGAGCTTCAGCATCCAGCGCGTCATATCGAACATGTGGATCGCCATGTCTCCCACGATGCCGTTGCCGTATTCCATGAAGGCGCGCCAGCTTCGCGGATGCGTCAGAGCGTTGAACGGGCGCATAGGCGCGGGTCCCGTCCACATCTCGTAATCCAGATTGGCCGGTGGGGCGGTGTCCGGCGGATTCGCCGTCGCGCGCATGTGGTAGTAACAGTGGATATCAACGTAAGAAATTTTCCCCAGCCGCCCGGTGTCAAGGAACTTCTCCTTCGCCTCCACCAGGTGCGGCGTACTACGGCGCTGCGTACCGACCTGCACCACGCGCTTGTATTTGCGAGCTGCCGCCAGCATCGCCTGACCTTCCACTACATCCACGCTAACCGGCTTCTGCACATAAACATCCGCCCCGGCCTTCACCGCCTCGATCATGGCGAGCGCATGCCAGTGATCCGGCGGAGCGATCAGGCAGATGTCCAGGCCGCTCTGCTTCAGCATGTCTCTGTAATCGTGAAACAACTGGGGCTTCTTGCCGGATTTTTGGCGCGATGCCACCAGGTCCCCGGCCGCGTCCAGCATCTTAGAATCCACGTCACACAGTGAAACCACCTCAACCGGCTCCACCTGGATTAGCCGGAGCAGGTCGACTTTTCCGTACCAGCCCGTTCCGATCAGCCCTACACGCCGCGGTCTTCGGCCGGTTTGCATTGCCTGCGCCCGGGCCGCAAAGCCGCTGCCCGCCGCCGCAGCGGCCCCGATAAACGAACGTCTGTGCATGCCAAAAGTATATGCCCCGAACCGAAGGCGCAGTTCCTTTGCCAACCCTGTAACCTCTCGTCCGTATGACAGTTCAACGTTTAAGGCCAAAGCTCAAATGGGTACACTACCGCAGGACATCCGCTACGCACTCCGCACGCTCACCAAATCGCCGGTCTTCTGTCTGGTCGCTGTGGCCTCGCTCGCACTCGGCATCGGAGCCAACGGCGCCATTTTCAGCTTCACCAATCAGCTCCTGCTGAAAATGCTGCCTGTGAAAGACCCGCAGGAATTGGTGCTCCTCACCAGCCGGGGCAGCCATTACGGCAGCAATACCGGTTCCAACGCCATGTCGTACCCCATGTACACCGACATCCGCGATCGCAACCAGGTTTTCTCCGGCATGTTCTGCCGCTACAGCCTGCCCCTCAGCTTCAGCACCGCAGGCAGCACCGAACTCATCTCAGGCGAACTGGTATCCGGCAATTACTTCCCGGTTTTGGGAGTAGGCGCAGCCGCAGGCCGGGTCTTTTCCACTTCGGACGACCTTTACCAGGGCGGACATCCCCTTGCTGTGCGGAGCTATGAGTTCTGGCAATCCCATTTTGGTGGCGAGCCCTCTGCCATTGGCCGCAAGATCATGTTGAACGGCGACCCTGTCACCGTCGTCGGTGTTAGCCAGAAGGGCTTTTTCGGAACAGACCCCAGCGTCTCGCCGCAAAGTCGCGTCCCCGTGAGCATGAAACGCGAGATGACTCCTGGCCCCTGGTACAGCCTGAATGACCGGCGCAGCCGCTTTGCCCAGGCCTTCGGACGCCTCAGGCCCGGTATGACTCAGCAGCAGGCCAAAGCGGGACTGCAGCCTCTTTTTCACTCGATTTTGGGAAATGGAGGTGAAGGAGAAGGGGTTCTCGCATGCCAGTGAAGCAACCCGGAAGCGGTTCCTGAAGAACTGGCTGGATGTGCTTCCCGCCTCCACCGGTCGTTCGCGTATGCGCCAGGAGTATCAAAACCCCTTGCTCGTACTAATGGCAGTGGCAGGTTTTGCCCTGTTAATTGCGTGCGCGAACCTCGCCAATCTCCTGATCGCTCGTGCCGCGGCACGTCAGAAGGAAGTGGCCATGCGCATCGCGCTCGGGGCGAGCCGGTATCGGTTGCTCCGCCAGTTGCTGGTCGAAAGCCTGCTGCTCTCGATTACCGGCGGTGCGCTTGGCCTGCTGCTCGCCATCGGCATGAATCACGCTTTAATGAGCTTCATCCCCACTGGAAACACTCCGCTGGCGCTCTCCGCCCGCCCCGACTGGAGCGTGTTCAGCTTCAATGTCGGCATCTCGTTTGTCACCGGTATTCTCTTCGGCCTCATACCCGCACTGGCTTCCACCCGAGCCGATATCGTGACCACGCTCAAAGATCAGGCCGGCGCCGTTGTGGGTGGTGGCTCTGTCAAAATGCGCAAGGTGCTGGTTTCCGCACAGGTCACGCTCTCTCTCATGCTGCTGATCGGAGCCGCTTATTCGTTAAAACAGTACAGAACCTTCGCGCGACAGACCCAGGCTTTGCCACCGATCACCTGGTCACCTTCAAGATCGATCCCACCCTCAACGGCTACAAAGCCGAGCGCAGCCGCCAGTTCTATCGGGACCTGACCACGCGCCTGAATTCATTGCCCGGAGTGCGTGCTGCCAGCCTCACGGTCGTTGCGCTGCTCGATGGCGACGAATGGGATTCCAGCGTCACCATCGAAGGCTACGCTCCGAAACAGGGCGACGATACCAATCCCCACATGAACTACCCTGAACCGGGTCTGTTCAGGACCCTCGGTGTGCCAATTATCCTCGGTCGGGACTTTACGCCGAATGACGATCTGAACGGCCCCAGGACCGCCATCGTGAACGAGCAGTTTGTTAAGAATACCTTAAGGACACCAACCCATCGGCCACCACATCGGGATGAGCGGCGACCCAGGCACCAGGACGGACATTACTATCGTGGGTGTTGTCCGCGACAGCAAATATGAAAGCGTGCGGGCCGCAATTCCGGTGGAACTCTATCTTCCCGCCCCCAGACTCCGTTTGTCATCGGTATGACTGCGTACGTGCGCACCGACCATGCCCCCGAAAATTCCTTCCATGAGGTTCGCCGGCTCATTAGAAGCATGGACGCCAGCTTGCCCGTCTATGACATGCGCACCCTTGACGAGCAGGTGGACCGCTCGCTCAGTATCGAACGTCTGGTCGCCAGCCTCTCGACTGTCTTCGGACTTCTGGCCACCTTGCACGCAGCGATGGGACTTTATGGGGTTATGGCCTACACGGTCACCCGCCGCACCCGCGAGATCGGCATTCGGATGGCTCTGGGCGCAGGCCGCTCGCAGGTTATCTGGCTGGTGATGCACGAAATCCTCGGTTTGATGGTGATTGTTGTCCTGATTGGCCTTCCCGCGTCCTGGCTGCTGACGAAGCTCATCCAGAGTCAGCTATATGGTGTTGCGGCACACGACCCGGTCACAATCGCAGCTGCGGTTCTGGTCATCGCGGCAATAGCGGCTTTCGCTGGCTTCGCCCCCGGCCGCCGTGCCACCCGCATTCATCCAATGGAAGCCTTGCGCTGGGAGTAGATCACGAGCCTGCTGCGGGGCACTTGAGAATGTACGTTGCACACCAGGTTGCTGAGGAGTATACTTCTACCAGTGGCAGTACTTCTAGTACTAGTGTCTAGCCTAGGTACTACCGCAGCGGAGCTTTGCATTTGGAACTAAACAGACTGAAATCCGCGGTCTCCGTACTGTTAGTCGGAACCGCTTTTGCCGCTGCTTTGCAGGCAAACGTTTACAACGCCGTGTCCGACTTCCCGATTTCAGCTACAAATCCGAACGGAGTGTGGAGCTATTGGGTAATGGACTCAGTCGGAACTCAGGGATTCACTTCAGCACAGTTCACGAGTAATCCCGGCCTTGCGGGCGGCGGAACTGCTAGTGGGTACGTTGACACCGCCGATACGGCGATACTCAGGAACATGAGCACCGGGGATATCAATTATCTCGGCACAACCTGGCCAAATTCCCTGCTCTTGTTGCACCCCGGCACCGGCGGACAATATTCCGTCGTCCGCTTTACTGCTCCCAACACCGGCCAGTATCAGATTGCGGCCCTCTTTGTGGGACTCAACTCGGAGACCTCCAGCGACGTTCACGTTGTCGTCTCTTCGGATCACTCTGACCACACAGCGAACATTTCCGGAACACAGCAAAACAACTTCGTGATCAATGCAACGCTTCAAACAGGCGACACGATCGACTTTACGGTCGGCAATAGTGGAACCAGTAACATCGGGGACAGCACCGGATTCAACGCGCTTATCACTCCGGAACCAGGCTTCTACGGTCTTCTGGCACTCGGCCTGGCCGGCTTGGGCGCCGCTGTGATCCGCCGCCACAAATAACAAACTGAAAAAGGCGGGCATAATAATGCCCGCCGTACCAAATCATTTGCTGCAGATGTGTTTCCCGTCTCCTCGGACGCTGACTTCCTTCCCGGAAAATCTGTTTCACCATAGCATCACAACTCAGCTGTGAATCCACGCACTCCAACCCTCTGGCCCAGGTACCGCGTCAGAAGTTCAAACGAAGCTGCAACGTGACCTGCCGGTTGAAAGTGTTTGTGGAACCCCCCGGACCGAACTGATTTCCCTGAGAGGTGCTCCGGTAGATGCCGAAGTATGGCGATGACAGATCTCCGCTCGGATTCGCGTACGTGGGATGATTCAGCGGGTTCGTGGCATTCACGCTGAACGTGAGGCTGTATTTGCGTTTGCCGGCAGAGGGTCCTCCCATGGGGCCCATCATGGAAGCGGGGACGCTGATCATCGTGCCGCCGGGGCCGGGAACCGTAACCATCGCCTCCTTGCCGGCTACTTCCTTGACCGGGTTGAGGACCCATGTACGCGAGAGCGAGGCGAAGAAGAGATTGATCTGACTGGGCCCGCGTGCGAAGTTGCGGGAGATGGAAGTGCCTGGTGCGGGGTTCAGGTTGAAGCATCCGAACCCAGGCTTGTATAACAGTGAACTTCCGATGCAGCCGGATGGCCCTGCGACGGAGATCAGGCCGGGGCGTTCGGTGAGAAGAGAGTCGCTGTTGAGATCCTGCCCGATCGTGATGTTGTACGGCGCGCCGCTCGCAGCGGAGAACTGAGCGCTGAGCGAGAACTTGGAAAGGCGCTTGGTTGGCAAGGGTGTAGTGGCGAACACCATGACGCGATGCCGAACGTCGGAGAGGGTGGAAGGGCCCCACTCGGCGCGGACATTGTACGGGTCGGCGGGCAGGCCCTCGGTATCGCTTTTCCCGAATGAGAGGGTATAGAAAGCGGCGAGGAACATCTTCTTATAGTTCACGGTGGGGGTGATGGTGATCTGTTGCGTGCGGCTGAAGCCGGTAGATTCGGACAAAATGCGGATCTGTGAATCCGGAAACGGAAACAGTCCGTTGAGGGGAGCGTTAATATCCCGTGAACGTTGCACGCGGATGCCGCGGCTGGCGCTGTAGTTGACGCTGAGGCGGCCGATTTTGCCAAGCTGCCGGTCCGCGCCGATGGATGTCTGCCAGAGCTGGGCGCCCCGAAGGGATGCGTCCAGAATTTGAAGCTGCTGCGGTTGACTCTGCTGCGAGAACGTCGCGGCGGATGGAATAGCTGGGAAGAAGGCAGGACTAAACACGACGAAGGACTGCTGGGTAAGACCGTTGTAGCGCAACGCACTCTGGGTCACGCTGATGGGAATGCGGCTGTAAAAAGCTCCGACGCCCGCTCTGTATACGGTCTTGCCCGGCTTCTTGTTCCTGCCTGGATTCCATGCAACAGCGAGCCTCGGAGCGAAGTCGCGGCGGTCGGAAATGTTGCTCTGTACTTCATAGCGGAGTCCATAGCTAAACGTGACGTTCGGGCGTGCGCGCCAGTCGTCAACGAAGAAAAGCCCGGCGTCAAATTGCTTCAGTGAGAGTCCGGGCTGGCCCGCGTTCAGGCTGAACTGGTAAGCGCCGCCACCTAACGAGCGGATGGCCGGGTCAGTGAGGCCTTGCCGTTGGAAAAGCAGCGTTCTGCGGTAAACCTCAAGGCCTGTGAGACTGACTATCATGTCCGGAACGGGCTGATTACCTGCATCCAGCAAGGGGCCCTTGCCACCCTGAAAGGTGTAGGTGCCGCCGAAGTTGTTCACGGATACCGTCGTGTTCAGGGCTTCACGAAGCCGGCCTCCCCAGCGCAGGGTATGCGCTTTGTAACCAAAGCTGGTGCTGCTGATGAGCTCAAGGTTGGTGGTGACTGCGCCGGAGTTTCCGATCTGGGCACCGCCGCCCGTAAAGGCTCCTGGCACCACGATGGACGGAGTCGAATTGTCGCCGGTATTGTTGTTGAGATTCCGGAAGTACTGAAACTTCGTGTCACTGATCATGCGCGGGCTGAGAATAGCGGTTTCGGAAACCTGCAGCTGATTGTTATTGCCGTGGTTGTTGTAAGCGCGGGAGGGAAGACCAAAGTCGCCTACGCCCAGATTCTCCACGTGATTATGACCGTTGAAGAAGCTCACGCTCAGGGTGTGTTTACTGTTGATGGCGAAGTCGAACCGGGGCTGAAAGTTCCAGTTGCCGCGAGGCGTGAGTACGGTCTGATTGACCGTTAGCGGATTCAGATTGTCGTCGAGGGCGGTCGCGTAGATGAAGGCGTTCTGCGTCGCCACGTTCTTGCTGAAGAACACCGACCAGGAGGCCTTGTTTTTCAGGAGTTGGCCGGAGAAGTTCCCGAAGAGATTCTGCTGTTTGTACGGGGGGCGCTTCGATTGCGCCAGCAGAGGGCTGCGTGAATTCAAGGCCTCTTTGTTGTAGTTGTAGTTCAAACCGCCGTGCAGCGTGCTTGTGCCGGGCTTCGTAATGATCTGAATGCCGCCGCCGCCCGGAAATTCGTTTTCGGGTGAATAAGGGTTGGAGTTGATGCGGATCTCCTGGATAGAAGCTTTGGGAGGCAACTGCGCCCCACTGAAACCATCCACGTAGATTCCGCCTCCGTTCGGGCCGCCGCCGGGTCCTGCCAGCGCGAGAAGTTGCTGCTGGAGGATATCCGGATCATCTGAGAGCGCATCGATCTGGCTCTGCCCGATGACGATGGTGGAGGCGTTTGCCGCTGGATCCGTGCTGACGCTGTTGGCTTCGTCTTCCACGTTGATCACCTGGGCATTCGCTTCTATGGTGAGCTGGTAATCCAGAACCACGGGACCGGCGATATTCACGTCGCGCTTCTCGCCCAGGGTAAAGCCCTTCGCGATGAAACGCACCTGGTACTTGCCCGGGCGCAGCACAGCGAACGAGTAATTACCATCGTCGCCGGTGGCCTGCCGCTGCTGCCCGCCGGGGCCAATGATCTGCACGAGCGCTCCAGGGACCGTCAGCTTCGCGGGGTCGGTAACAATTCCTTTCAGCGACGGCGTTGTTTGGGCGGGTGCGAGCAGCGCACACGTCAGGAGCAGGAACAGGAGGAAGCGCAGCGTTCGCATCATGAGAATATCCTTTCGGGTTGGGTGGAGCGTTTCGGTTCGCGCAAATCATCGTTGCGCGTGTTCTTACGGACAGAGGGTGTTGCGGGTCAACGGCGTTACGGACCGACGTTGGAAATGCTGCCGGCGAGCCCTGCAAGGCTGGGCGGGGGACCGGTGTTGCCTCGTGCGGCCATTGCCATTTGAACGAGCGTTTCGGCGTTCGCCAGAAACGTGATCGCTGTGACGCGATCCGGCCTCGCACCCTGAATAGCAGAAAGGACGGCGATTTCGCCCGTTTTTAGATCTTCGAATTTGATAGGTGGCAGCAGTTCCAGCATCTGTGCGATATCAGGACCCCGTGGCGCCGATGCGCCAGGCGC
>JAUZEU010000488.1 GCA_030838885.1 Bryobacterales bacterium
TTGTTTTTGAGTCCTTCGGGCACGTCGCCATTGACCATGCGCTGCGCGAGTCCCTCCGCGATTGCGGTCTTGCCGACACCCGGTTCGCCGATCAACACCGGATTGTTCTTCGTCCGCCGCGCCAGCACCTGCATCGTCCGCCGAATCTCTTCATCGCGCCCGATCACCGGATCGAGCTTGCCGCGGCGCGCCTGTTCCGTCAGATCGACGGCATAGCGCTCCAGCGCCTGGTACTTCGTTTCCGGATTCTGATCCGTCACGCGCTGCGTGCCCCGCACCGCCACCAGCGCTTTCAAAATCGCATCGTGGTCAGCGCCCTGTTTATTGAGCAGACTGCCGGCCGGATCGTATTTCTGGTCCGCAATGCCCAGCAGCAAGTGCTCGGTTGAAACAAATTCGTCTTTGAAACTCTCCGCCGCCTTGGCGGCTGCGTCAAAAACCTGCTGTAACCCTGGCGTCACGTACATACCGGGCTGCTGGCCACCCACTTTGGGCAACCCGTTGAGCTGTCGCTCCGATTCCTGAATGATGGCGTCAGGATGCGCCCCGCATTTCTCTAATACCGAACGCACGATCCCCTCCCGTTCGGAGGTTAGCGCTGTCAGAAGATGCAGCGGATGCATCACCTGATGGCCGTTCTTCGTCGCAACTTCCTGCGCTGTCTGAACGGCTTCCTGCGCTTTCTGCGTCAATTTATCAAACCGGAATGGCATGGTTTTATTCTTTTCTGTCTTTACTGCAACTGCCTCTTACAACGAAGTCCGCTCCATAGACAAAGGGCGGGTTAGCCGCGGACTGGCCAGCACCCGCCCCGTAAACTATTTCCCGAATCGACCAGGCTTCAGGTCAGGCCGCCTGCTGGACGTCGACCTTTACCTGCCGCGGCTTCGCCGCTTCCTTCTTCGGAAGAGAAATCGTCAGAACACCGTTTTTATAATCCGCCGCAACTTTCTCGGTGTCCACCGTTGACGGAACCTGGAAGGTGCGCGTGAACTCACCGTAGCTGCGCTCAATCCGGTGCCAGCCCTTGATGCTGTCATCCTTCTCGAATTTCCGCTGACCACGAAGCGTCAGGGTGTTATTTTCCACTCGGATATCGATGTCGTCGATCTTAACGTCCGGCAAATCCGCCTTCAACACCAGGTTGTCTTCAGTCTCAAGAATGTCGACGGCCGGGGACCATGGTCTGCCCGTCCGGGGCTCGTTCATCAATCGCGTCACGGCGTCCTCAAAAAGACGAAGACCTTGAATCGGATCAAGATGCATCGCGCTCATGTCTTATAGATTCCTCTCATTTTGAATTGGATGCAGGCTATCTAAGTTAACCTCATCTGAAAACGATGATAAAACCTGAGTGGCATGTTGTCAAGTGACTTTAGCGCATATTCGGTTGGCTTCGTTGTGCCAAACCTTTACCAGCGCTGCTCCGATCACCACCAGCGCCAGGCAGAGCCCCCACCAAAGACCCGTCACTCCCCACCCGATTACAAAACAAAGCCAACATCCCAAAGGCAATCCGACCGCCCAATAGCCTGCGAGATTCCAGACCATCGCGGTCCGGGTATCGCCTGCGCCCCGAAGGGCACCGGTTGCCACCACCTGCAAACCATCGAATAGCTGGAAGATGGCCGCTACCCGTAACAGCTTGAGAGACAATGAGATAACCTGCTGATCGTGAGTGTATGTCCGGGCAATCTGGCGCGGCAGGAAGACGAACAAAGCAGCTGCGCCGAGTTCGAACAGCGCTGCCACTCCCAGCGCTGTCCACCCCGCGCGCGCCGCGCGGGTTCGGTTTTTCGCCCCCAGTTGCTTGCCGACCGAAACCGCTGCTGCCGACGCGATCCCCAGCGGAACCATGTACGTTACAGAAGCCGCGTTTAGGGCGATGGCGTGAGCGGCGAGGCTGATCGGGTCCAGTTTGCCGGCAATCGCAGTCACCGTATTGAAAACCCCGACCTCGAAGCCGATCGTCAGCGCAGCAGGGAAGCCCAGTTTCAGCAACCGAACGATCCGGCTTAAATCCGGCCGGGCACCGTGAAACGCGCCGGGATCCCGAAGCCGCACCGCGATGAGGAGCACAGCTGCGAGGTAAAATCGGGCGATCCCTGTGGCGAGGGCCGAGCCGCGAACCCCCATGGCAGGCGCCCCCCAGTTTCCGTAAATCAGGATCCAGTTCCCAAATACGTTCACCAGGTTGGAAGTGATCAGGGCGAATGTCACCGGCTTCACGAAATGGATCCCCTGCAGGTACCGCCGGAAGGTCGTGTAGATAAGGAGGAGCGGCAGACTCCAAACCAGGACGCGAGCGAAACCGATCGCTTCCTCGCGCACCGGCGACTGCACCCCGATCACACCCAGCAGGGGACCGACGCCCAGAATCAGAGCCATGAGGAACGGAGCCACGCACAGCGCCAGGGCAACGCCCGAAATCAATGATCGCCGCGCCTCCGGCCAGTCGTCCGCCCCATAAGCCTGGGAAACCAGGGTGTCGAGTCCAGACATCAGGCCGACGCCGAAAATGGCGAAGCTGTAGAACAAACCGCTGCCGATGCTCGTCGCGCCAATCGCGACCGCACTGTTTGGCAGGCGCCCCACCATGATGCTGTCCACCACAGACATGGACATCCAGCCCAATTCCGCAAACGCAAGCGGAACCGCCATCCGCAGCATGGACCGAATGTCGTGCCGGTACTCCTGAAACCCCAGGGCCATCTGTCCAGTGTAGGGTTACCCACAAAAAAAAGCCGCCAGCCAGTGATGAACTGGTTGGCGGCTTCCTCTTTCGTTTTCGTTCTAAGGTGCTTCTTACTCGTGACCTTCTTCGGGCTCCTGGCCTTCCTGTTGAGCCTTCAGACGTTCTTCCTTGCGTTTCGCGCGTTCCGCGGCGCGCTTCACCAGTTCCGAACCCACCAGTTCGAGCATGGCAAGTTCAGCGCCATCTCCCTTGCGGGGTCCAAGCCGCGTGATGCGGGTGTAGCCGCCGTTGCGCTGCCCGAACCGGGCTCCCAGCGCATCGAACAGCTTTTTCACCGAAGCAGGCGTCGTGAGAAACGCAGCGGCCTGCCGCCGGGCGTGCAGGGTGTCCCGCTTGGCGAGAGTGATCATCTTCTCCACCAGCGGTTGGATCGCCTTTGCCTTCGGAATCGTGGTAATCACGCGCTCTTCCAGGACCACACTCGTCGTGAGGTTCTTGAGGAGGCTGTTCCGGGCCCCGACGTCCCGCTTTAACTTTGCATTGCCAAATCGATGTCTCATTTGCCTGAACCTTCGGTTATCTTAAAACTGCTCGTCGTCCGGAATATCTTCCATGGAGCCCGGCGCGGACGGCGGCGGTGCAACCAGGCGGCCGTGGGCGTCCGGCTTCATGCCCAGAGCGAGACCCATACCACCAAGAATTTCTTTGATTTCGTTCAGCGACTTGCGCCCGAAGTTCTTCGTGCGAAGCATTTCCGACTCCGACTTCTGCACCAGTTCGCCGATCGACTGAATGCCGGCGTTTTTGAGACAGTTGTAGGAGCGGACTGACAGTTCGAGTTCTTCCACGCTGCGGTTGAGCTGATCGCTGATGCGATCCATGCTGCGCTCCGCCGGCTCTTCGGTCGCTTCCGGAAGCTCTTCGAAGTTGATGAAGATCGTCATGTGATCCTTCAACAGCTTCGCAGCGTGCCCGATTGCGTCCTGCGGTGAAATGGCTCCGTTCGTCCAGACTTCCAGCGTCAGCTTATCGTAATCGGTCATCTGACCCAGACGAGCCGCTTCCACTGAAAAGTTGACCTTACGCACCGGCGAGTGAACTGAGTCAATGGGAATAAACCCGATCGCCAGATCCTCGTCGAAATTCTTATCAGCGCTGACATAACCGCGGCCGGACTTCAGCCGCATCTCGATGTCGAGCTTGCCGCCCTCGCTAACGGTCGCGATATGCAGGTGCCGGTCGAGTACTTCCACATCCGCGTCAGTCTCGATGGAACCGGAGAAAACCTCGCCCGCCTTATCGGCAACCAGACGAACTGTTTTGGTGCCCTCGCTCATGACCTTAAACGGAACCTGCTTCAGGTTCAGAATGATGTCGGTAGCATCCTCGACCACGCCGGGGATGGGGCTGAACTCGTGATCCACGCCTTCGATGCGGATCGCGGTAATAGCGGCGCCCTCGATGCTCGAGAGGAGCACGCGGCGCAGCGAATTGCCAATGGTGGTTCCGAAACCGCGCTGGAACGGCTGCGCGGTGAACTGCCCGTAGCGCTCCGTCAGCGTCTCCGTGTTTGCTACCAGACGTTTGGGTTTTTGAAAGCCCTTAAACATACGTTATTTACTCCAATAGCGGCCTGGCTTTATCTCAATCCGCGCAGGCCGGCTTCAATAAAATACTTACTAACTATTTGCTGTAAAGTTCGACGATGAGCTGCTCGTTGATCGGAATCTGCGTGAATTCATCGCGCCGCGGTATGGAATTGATACGACCCTTCAAGCCCTCGCGATCCACATCCATCCAACTCGGGGAAGGGGCATGGGCCGTGGCATCACGGGCAGCCAGAATTGCCGAGTTGTTCTTGCTGGATTCACGAACAGAGATTTCCTCGCCCGGCTTCACGACGAACGAAGGGATGTTGACCTTCTTGCCATTGACCAGAATGTGTCCGTGCCGAACAACCTGACGCGCCTGTGCGCGGCTTGTGGCGAGACCCATGCGGTACAGGACGCTGTCCAGACGCCGTTCCAGGTTACCAAGCAGGTTTTCACCGGTGATACCCTTCATGCCGGCAGCCTTCTCGAAGGTGTTGCGGAATTGACGTTCCAGCACACCGTAGATGCGGCGCACCTTCTGTTTTTCGCGAAGCTGCAGACCATAGCCCACCAGCTTGGCTTTGCGGTCTTTACCGTGCTGCCCAGGAACGAAGTTGCGACGCTCGATTGCACACTTCTCAGAGTGGCAGCGTTCGCCTTTCAAAAACAATTTCATGCCCTCACGTCTGCAGAGTCTGCAGACCGGGCCTCTATAACGTGCCAAGTGTTGATTCTCCCTTGTCTAACGTGCGGTTTACGACTGTCGCCTTCATCCCGCTTCTACTACCGGTATTACAAAAGTCTGCCCCCGAACCGAGCGGCTCGGGGGCAGGGAACTGACACAACATCAAACGCGGCGCTTCTTGGGCGGGCGGCAACCGTTGTGCGGAATCGCTGTCGTGTCGCGAATAGCCCGAACATCCAGGCCAGCCGTCGCCAGGGCGCGCACTGCCGACTCGCGGCCTGAGCCCGGACCACTCACACGAACCTCAACCGTACGCAGTCCGACTTCGTTCGCTTTGTTAGCTGCGGTCAAGGCCGCCTGCTGCGCTGCGAACGGCGTGCCTTTGCGGGAGCCACGGAATCCAAGGGATCCCGCGCTCGACCACGACACGGTGTTGCCGTCGGGGTCCGAAATGGTCACGATTGTGTTGTTGAACGTTGCCTGAATATGGACAACGCCAATATGTACAACGCGTTTTTCTTTCTTTTTGAAGGCTTTTTTCTTCGTTGCCTTCGCTGGAGCTTTGGCCATTAGGTCTTTGCCGTCGCTTTCTTCTTATTCGCCACAGTGCCTTTACGCGGTCCCTTACGGGTGCGGGCATTCGTGTGGGTGCGCTGCCCACGGGTGGGCAGACCACGGCGATGACGCAGGCCACGATATGAGGCCATTTCAATGTGCCGCTTGATGTTGAGCGAGACTTCCTTGCGGAGATCGCCTTCCACTGAACCCTCGTCTTCGAGGATCTGACGGATGTTGTTCACCTCGTCCTCGGTCATGTCGCCGATTTTCTTGTTCGGATCGACTCCGGTACGGTACAGCAGGCTCTTTGCGCGAGTCCGCCCGATCCCGTAAATATAAGTGAGTCCGATCTCAGCCCGCTTTTTCGGCGGCAGATCTACGCCCGCGATACGTGCCATATTCCTGTTTCCTCTTCGCTTGTGTGTTACTAACCCTGACGCTGTTTGTGCTTGGGGTTAGCGCAAATGACCCGAACCACACCTTCGCGGTGGATCAGTTTGCACTTGTCGCAAATCTTTTTAACTGATGCTCTGACTTTCATGATACCTACCCGATCTTCCTGACTATCCGGCCGCGTGTCAGGTCGTGTTCTGCGAACTCGACTTCCACACGATCACCGGGCAATAACCGGACCCAATTTCTTGCCGCCGCACCCGCGCCATGCGCCAGTACACGGGCTTTGTTACTTAGCTCGAGCCGGTACAGAAGGCTCGGTAATTCCTCAACGACGACTGCCTCAACGGTTTTCACCTCAGCCTACGGCCGGGTCAAAACCCAGGGTCCATCCGCCGTCACCGCCACGCAGTGTTCAAAATGAGCAGAGTAAGACCCATCCTTCGCCACTGCGGTCCACTTGTCCTTCAGCACTTTCGCTTCAGGCTTGCCGGCATTGACCATTGGTTCGATCGCCAGCACCATCCCTTCGCGCAGCCGGGGATTCTCATTCCGCCGGTCCACATAATTCGGTACCTGCGGCTCTTCGTGCAGCTGCGTCCCGATCCCGTGCCCGACGTACTCTTTCACGATCGAGAAGCCGTTGCCTTCCACATGCTCCTGAACCGTACCGCAAATATCAAAAAGCCGGTTCCCGTCCCGAACCTTATCGATTGCCAGTTCCAGAGACTCTTCGGTCACCTTCAGCAGCTTCTTTGTCTGCTCGTTCATTTCTCCCACGCCGACCGTCAGGGCCGAATCGCCGAAGTAACCGCTCAGCGAAACGCCCGTGTCGATCGAGACGATGTCGCCATTTTTCAAAATCCGCTTCGGATTCGGCATGCCGTGTACGATCTCATCGTTCACGGAAGTGCAGAGCACAAACCGATACCGCTCCCCGGCAGCCGGGACATAATAATTTTTGAACGCTGGTTTCGCCCCTGCGTCCTCCATCATCTTCACTGCCGCCAATTCCAGATCCCAGGTTGAGATACCATCCCGGACCATGTCTCCC
>JAUZEU010000504.1 GCA_030838885.1 Bryobacterales bacterium
TCCGGCGGCGTTCAGATCGTTCTTCGGATCGACCGTGGACCATGGCACGTCGCCGATCACCTTCATCTCCACATCCTTGTATCCGTTCTTGTCCAGCTGAGCCCGGACCTTTTTCACCAGGTCCATACCATTCATGTTCGGCACATAGCGAATGTTGTGCTTCGAGGTGATCTTGTTCGGCAGAATAGCGCCCGCTGCGTTGGCGTACATGTTGCCCCCCCAGATGCCGTCCAGATTGAAAGAAGTTTCAGTGGTCTGCATGCGAAGAACATCGAACGGATCGTCCGCGATATAGCGTGCCACACCCAGATTTGTAGCCATGGTTTTGAGATCCTGGTTGTCAGCGCGTTTCTTGAGCGCCTCCAGCTGCTCTTTGGTGGGAGGAACCCAGTTTTCTTTCCAGCCTTTGATCAGCGGTGTATTGCCATCCTCGGAAACCAGGGACGCCAACATCTTGACGTGCCGCCACGCAGGGCTGTCGACGGACCGCTTGTTGGAACCGTGAATGTCGGAGTCCACCGGCCCGCGGCCCCAACTCTTCCCGCTGGTGGTTAGCTGAATATAGACACAACCTTCCGATCCTCCAAATCCGTACATGGCGTCGGCACCCTTGAAGAGGTCGGGATGGTCGCGCACAAAGTTTCTGAGGCCGATATCCATTCTTTCCTCATCCCCTTCGGCGACGAAGATGACGTTCACGGGCAGCTTGCCCCGGACCGCGCGAATGGCCATAAGTGCATTGAACTCGGACATCTCGGGCCCCTTCGAATTTGTCGCTCCGCGCGCCACAAGCACTTTCCTGAACTGACCCTGTTCCACAATCGTGGCGTCGAACGGCGGCACCTTCCAGACGTCCGGCTGCGTCACGGGCATGGTGTCGTACTGCCAGTAAATCACGATGGTCTTTGGCGCGCCTTCGTCGCACTTTGCGTAGACGACGGGGTTGCCAGGCAGGCCCCACTCGGTAACGCCGGTGTCGTAAACCTTTGACTGCTGGCACCCGAGCTCATCGAAGAAGCTCTTAACCATCTCAGCCGATTCCTGAATTCCTTCGCCACTGTTGGAGATACTCGGCTGCCGGATCCACTTCTGCAGCCGCTCGACATGTTCATCGAAATGCTCGTCGATATTGGCATAGACTTTCTTCAGTTCCTCGCTCTTGATCTTAGAGAGATCAATTTTCGGAACGGTATCGCCATTGGGGCGATATTTGTGTGTCAGGGTCTTTGCCGCACCGGTCTTCGCAGTAACAGTCGAGGTGGAACACCCCGTCAGAAGCACGGCCAAGCCAGTGGTGCATGTAAGTGCCGGAATCCATCGCATAAGTTGCCTCTCGTGTGGTCGAACCGGAAGATTAAGTTGAACTGCCGGAGCCCGGTGACATTCCGGGACGCGAAGGTACAACATAAGTTGCGTCCGCTCGGCCGGGCTGCCTTCTGGCCGTGGCCCGTGCTTTTGTGCCGTCGGAATCTTCCTCTGTAATGGGAACATGGGCGCCCTGAGCGGCGCCTTTCCACAACGGTGTGGATCTGGCCAGAGGATTGCAGGTGCAGGTCCTTCTACCTGAGAGATTCGCGACGCATGCTTTGAGCGTCGTTTGCCCCTTCGGTGTCTCCGCCGAAGCGAAGATCTCTCCCACGCACCCGATTACTTCGTACCGAGTCTAGGACCACGGGATTGCGATTGTCAAGCCAGGAATCATCTGAGCGAAGGTTCGCGGGAAGTTCGAAAGCGAATATTCACTCCGCCCGCGTGCCCCTATAGCTGCGGCCGTACAGCGGTATGCCGCCCGCCGTCAATGACTGAGACTACGTTCACCAGAACAAACGGGATCCCGGCCGCGTAAGACCTGGGATGTTTGGCGACCGACGTGCTTCCGCCAATTACATTGAGCGTCACCCCGTCGCGCACTTTTGCTTCCGCGTTGCCGTCCGCCAGAAGCGGTATGCGGAAGTGGTTGTGCAGGTCAATAAAGCCTCGGGCAACGACAAGGCCCGAGGCATCAATGACGCGTTTGGGCCTCGACAGATTGACTTACCCACGGCTGCAATCCTGCCGCGCGATATGCACGCATCCGCTAAAAACCAGGAATTGCCTGTACCATCGGCGATTCTTCCTCCGCTAATCACCACATCCAACTCACGTGAGAGAGATGTTGGCGAAGACGAGGTTTGCTGCGACGCGATCTGTTGAGACCACGCGAGACCGACAGCCGCCACAGTCAGGGCTGCTGGCGCAAGACCTGCTGAAATCCGGTTCCGGCGGGAGAACGACATGAGAGCCTCCGGTATGCGCTCCTCGCACCGCGTTACGACTCATCCGGCGGGAGCCAACATGGCTGGAACCGGTACGCGGAGTGGCTGCGGCATGCTGGCGGGCCTGACCAAAAAAATACTCCAAGACGGCTTGCAAGTCAAGTCGCGCTCAAGCCCGCCTGGCGCATGGAGCAGATAAAAACTATGCGCTTGACATTGCCGACCCGGCAGACCTAGACTTGCTCAAAAGCAGTATCAGGTGCGCGAGGAGAGAACGCTTTCATTACGGTTGTCACCGAAGGGGCAACCGACGTCCGAGCAGGCAGTCGCGGATCTCTTAGCTTAGCTAAGACGGACCCGCATCTGTCACTTCCGGTATCAGCCACACTGTTGTGGCGCAACGCGTCGGTATTCAGCCGGAAGACCTTCATTCCAGGTTCCAAGAATCTCTGAGTCGAGAATTACCCCGTCACGTCACCACTTCGCAGTGCCGGATCTTCGTGTCCGGAGCGGGTACGTATTCATCAGCCAAAAGGGGATTGAACGTGAAAACCAGTTCAGAGAAGACTCAGTTTTTCCGATTGTCGGGGGCTGCGCGAGGGGCATTGCTCGTTCTGTGCAGCCTTGCCGTGCCAACTCCCCTGCTTATTGCCCAGGGGCCCACCACGGGCAGCATCACCGGAACGGTGCTGGACACGTCGGGAGCGGTATTGGCCGAATCGAAGGTTACCGTGACAGGGCCGTCGCTCGTAGTGCCGCAGGCGACAGTCACGAATAACCAGGGATCGTACCGCTTCCCGTCCCTGCCCCCCGGCACGTATGCCGTTCAGTTTGAGGCTCCCGGATTCGAATTGATGAAGCGCGCAGGCGTTGCCATCAGTGCGGGTTTTAGCGGAACGGTGGATGCCAGGCTGGCGGTGGCCGGACAAGCCCAAGCCATCGCGGTTACCGGCGATCCGCCTGTGCTCGATACCGAAAACACCAAGGTGCAGGACACCTTCAGTGCCGAAGAATTGAAGCAACTGCCGACGGCCCGCGATATGTGGAGCCTCATCGGCGTCGCGCCTGGCTTCTCACTGAACAGATTCGATGTCGGCGGCTCGACGGCGGGGACGCAGACAAGTTTCACCTCCTATGGGGTCAGCGGGCAGCAGCGCGTACAGATGGATGGCGTGAACATGACGGAAGGCAACGCGGCCACATCTGCCTACACGGATTACAGCGCTTTCGAGGAAGTTCAGATGGGAACCAGCGGGAACGACGCATCCATGCCTTCTCCCGGTGCACAGGTGAACTTCGTTGTGAAGTCCGGCGGCAATATGTTCCACGGCGATTTCTACCAGGACTACGAGAACAGTAACTTTCAGGGGACGAACATCAGCCCTTCCCAGTTCGCGCGGGGAGCTGGCACCGGCACTCGCATTACCAGTTACCGCGACACCAACGGCGATGTGGGCGGCCCTATCAAAAAGGACAAACTCTGGTTCTTCACGTCCTTCCGCCGCCAGCAAGTTGGCACCACAATCACCGGCTATCCCGTGGATAAGCCGGGCACCGGACCGCCATTCTCAACCATCCTTTCGAATGGCACCTACAAGCTGACCTATCAGATCAACGCCACCAACAAAATTTCACATATGCTCAACTTTGAGCGGAAGCAGCAGCCGTACAGGAACGCCGCGAGCAATCAGTATGCGGATGCGGTCTACAACCAGGACCTGGTGCAATGGATTGGAAACCTGGAGTGGAGCAGCACTATCAGCCCGAACGCATTCCTGAACGTCCGCGCCGGCTCCTGGGGCTACAACTGGGGCAACAAAGCATATCCTGGAACAAGCGGATCCATTGAGCCCCGTCGTACGGACAATACGTCCGGGGATGTCGCCGGCGGTTTCAATCCCCAACGCTACAGCCGCCGCCGCCTCCAGTTTGAGCCCACGCTGTCTTACGCGCTTGGAAATCTGTTTCATCTGAATCACTTCTTTAACGTGGGCTTTCTCAGCGAAAAAGAAGTCTACAACTTCGAACAGTACCCGTACGCAGGCGCCTACGCCCTCACCTTCGCAAGCGCCGCAGGTGCGGCTGATTTCACGACTCCCACGCAGGTGACAATCTACAACACGCCCGCACTCACGTACGACAATCTTTGGCACCACGGTGCGTATATTCAGGACAAGATCAAGGTGAATCGCCGGCTCACCATCAACGCCGGTCTTCGCTGGGATTATTACAATAACAACCGCCCCGATGAAACCGTGCGTTCCGATGCACCGTGGCGGGCGTTCTTCTATGCGGGCGCCGCGCTCCCCAATGGCTACACCATCCCGGCCACCTATTCGGACTACAAGATCCCGGGCAGCGATTCCGTGTTGAAATATTCGCACTCCTTTGCACCCAGGCTTGGCTTTGCGTTCGATGTATTCGGAAACGGCAGAACCACTCTCAAGGCCAGCTGGGGACGGTACTTCAGTAACCCATCACTCGCTGTTTCAGGAGCGGTAAATCCAATTCGCCAGCTCTCCGCAACGTTCAAATGGAACGATCTTAATAACGACGGGAAATTCCAGACCAATGAGTTCGGTGCCTTCCAAAGCAGTTCCGGCAGCGCCCTGAACCCGATCGACCCAAAGATCCGGCATCCTTATCTCGACGACTACAACGCGTTTGTGGAGCACGAAGTGACGCGTAGTCTGGTACTGCGCGCCGGTTTCGTCTACCGCAAGACAAATCACGACTGGGCATTGGTTGAGAAGAACAGGATCTCGTCTCTGTTTACGAATCCTGTCAGCGTCACCGACCCTGGACCGGACGGAACCACGCCTACACCGATCACTGTATACGACATTCCCGCCGGTGTCTCCCTGCCTGGAAGTCTGCAGCAGTGGGAAACGCCGGACAGCAATAACAGCTACTTCCGCAACATCGAGTTCACGGCAACGCGGCGCATGGCGGGCAGGTGGTCCATGAGCGGCAGCTTCCTCGGAACGTGGTCAACAGTTCCTCAAAATCCCACGTCAGCGGGCGTGGCCAGTAATATAGTGCCCTCCCAGCCCAACATATCGCTCTATAACCTGGCCAGGACTTACAACGCCAACGTACACATCTTCGGCACATACCAGGCCAAATGGGGTATTGTCATCTCTCCCATCCTGCGCTACCAGCTGGGCACGCCGATCAACAGGCTGCTTTCCGTCAACGGACTGCGGGTGGGTTCGCTCACCATACCACTGACTCCGGTGGGCGCTTACCGCCAGGACAACGTGGCCCTTCTCGATATACGCCTCGAGAAGCGGTTTACTTTCCACGATCGTTATCAGATTGGCTTGTTCTTTGATGCCTTTAATATAAACAACAGTAATGCCAATCAGAACCAGGACAATGTGACTGGTACGAAAACAGCTGTGATCAGCGGGTCGAAGGTGACGTATCAGCGTTTCCTTGCTCCTACCACCGTGATATCACCCCGGATCTTCAGGCTTGGGGTGAAGTTCTCCTTCTGAGCCTTTGATCCACTCCCCAGTAATTTACGGGTGTGTGCATACGCCCTATGAACCTGCAGTGTGTTGGGATGTGGGTGCGCGGTTCAACCGCGCACCCCTTTTGATGTTTAAGGTGACTTTCGTAAGGAGAATCAATGAAACGTGTCTGCCTGAAATCTGTACTGATCGGCCTTGCGGTTCACGCAATCCTCTCCGCCCAAACGGCACCGGAACGGCGGGATGGATTTATCCCGATGATCTGGGACGCAGAACAGGGCAAGCTGCTGTTTGAGATTCGGCAATTTGATCGCGACATCCTTTACTTCACTTCCGTGGCGAAAGGAAGCGGCTCGGGCAACGTAGGCCTCGAATGGGCCGGCGGGGGCGAAGGTGGGGTGATTCAGTTCCAGCGCGTGGGACCGAAGGTCATGGTCGTGGAGAAGAACCTGCGATTTCGCGCCGGAACCGGAGGCGCTGGTCTGGAGCAGGGCATTGATGCCTCATTTCCAGATTCCATCCTCGCCAGCCTGCCGATAGTACGCACAGATGCGGGCAAAGTCATCGTTGATGCAACCCCGCTGGTGATCCGCGATGCGGTTGGGTTCGCGTCTGCTCGCGGTCCGGGCGGTCGTGGCGGCGGCCGGGGTGGAGAAACTCCCGCAGCCGGCACTTCATGGCGCTTTGATCCGGTTCGCAGCGCCATTTACCTGCCTCGCACCAAAGGATTCCCCAACAACAGCGAGGTCGAAGTGACGGTCACTTACGAAGCGCAGAGTGGCGGAGCCAGGTCTTCTCCCGAGTCGGGAATCCTCTCGGGCCGTTTGCACCATAGTTTCGTCCAGCCTCCCATCGGCTATCAACCCCGCGAGGCCGACCCCCGAATCGGCGTAGGGAGCATCCGTTTCTCCGATTACTCGAAGCCGCCGTCGGGGGACACCCGAGTGGAATGGGTACGCCGGCATCGCCTTGCCAAGAGGAATCCTTCCGCCGCGCTTAGTGAGCCCGTCGAGCCCATCGTTTACTATCTCGATCCGGCCATACCGGAACCGACACGCTCTGCAATGAAAGACGGGTTCCGCTGGTGGAATAAATCCTTCGAGGCCGCTGGATATAAGAACGCGCTTGAAATTCGTGACATGCCCCCGGGGATGGACCCCATGGATATCCGGTACAACCAGATCTACTGGGTCAATCGCGATGAACGGGGCTACTCGACCGGGGGCGGCCTCACCGACCCGCGAACCGGAGAGATCCTCGGGGCGCGCGTGCGGCTTGAATCCGACCGCGTGCGCACGGCAAGCCGCTACTGGCAGAGCTATGAGCCCACTACAACCGGTGGGTCGCAGGCGAACGACGATGGCATGTTCCTCGCCCTGCCTCCCTATTCAACTCCGGAGACCGAACAACAGCTTATGCTGCTTCGCGAGGCCCTTCTTACCGCGCACGAAGTGGGCCATTCGCTCGGTTTTGGCCACAACTGGGCGTCCAGTATGAACGATCGCGCGTCCGTGATGGAGTATCCTTCACCGCGCCTCAAGGTGGTGAACGGCAAGATCAACGTGACTGACGCCTACCAGAAAGAAATTGGCGCGTACGATACCGTGATGGTCCGTTATGCATATGCGCAGTTCGCCGCCGGCAAGGAAAAAGAGGGCCTTGATGGCGTTATCAAAGACATGCGCAAACAGGGTCTTCTGTATGTCCCTTCCACGGACCCTCGCTGGAATCGCTATGACGATCTGGGCGATCCGGCGGAATACCTGCGCCAGACCATTGCGCAACGCAAGGTCCTGATGTCGAACTACGGGCCCGCCGTGCTAAGAGACGGTGAGCCGTACGGGAATCTCCGCGGGATCCGCCTCTGGATGACGTATCTGCATCACCGATGGGCAATCGATACCGGTGTGCGCTACATCGGCGGCATGTATCAGAACATTGTTGTTAAAGGTGAGACGATTCCGTCTACTGAAATCGTGCCGGCAGCGAAGCAACGCGAGATTCTGAACCTTTTACTGGAAACTCTCGATCCTGCAAATCTCGCAATTCCGGAACCGCTTCTCGCCAGTCTTACGGCATCTGTGACTGCGAGTTTCGGTCCTCCATCCCAGGGCCCCGATCTGGAAAATATGCAAATGTCGACCGGCTACGCGTTCGACCAGCTCTCGGCAGCCAGAACTATCGCCGGGCTGGTTCTCGACCAGTTATTCGAACCCGAAACAGCCGCCCGCCTGATCAGTTTCGCCGACCGGCAGCCGGGGGCGCTCACCTTACCGGAGACGATAGACGCGGCTACGAAGAAGATCTGGGGAGCTCCCGCGCAGGGCGTCAATAAATCTCTGCAGCGCCAGACCCAGCGCGTTTACGCAGAATCGCTCATGACGCTCGGCGCAAGTCCCGCGGCCACTCCCGACGTGAGGGCGGTGGTGATGGCGGCATTAGCTTCGCTGCGGGTGCAGGTGACCGGAATGAAAGATCCGGACGCAGTTACGGAAGCTCATCTTCGGCAGATCGAGCGCGACCTCACGAGGTATGCGCAGAACCCTATCGCACCGAAACGTTCGGCCGCTCCGCCTCCCGTGATGGCTCCGATCTGAATTGCCGGAACTGCGGATTTCCGGCCACCATTCTCCGGGATTCCGCGTTTTACCTGCGCTGTCTTTCGGATAGTTCTATTGAATGATCAGTTCACCCCGCAGCATCTTCATGCCGCAGCTAAACGACAACGATCCGGTCTTCCGCGGCGCGATGGCATTGACGACGGTCTTACCGGGCGGCAATTCACGCTGAATCCCCAGGGCCGGGAAGATCACGTCCCGACCGCAGTTCTGCGCATCGGCGCGATAGAACGCCAGGGTCAGCGGCTGCCCTGCCTTGGCCATAATGCGCGAAGGCTCATAACCGGCACTGCTGACCTTGACCAGGATCGAGCCCGTGGGAGCCTGCGGGCCCTGACTGACAGTGTTCGCCCCATCGGACACATGAAGCACGAAGGGAGCCGCGAACACCTTGCCTTCTCGCTGAAACTGCACCCACATCTTATAAACACCGGCCTTGCGAAATCCTGTGGCGGTGCGAATGGCAGACGGGCTCATCCCGTTTTTCATTTCCTCTTCCATGGGATGCACGTGGATGAATTCCTGCGTATCCTGGCTGATGATCGCGATGTGCGCCCACGCGCCCAAATATCGCTGCAGATTGCGGATCGGACTGCCGGTTTTGGCGTCGGCAAGCGACATAGAAAACCCGATATCTTTTCCCGTCCGCAGCGGTTCGCCCAGCGACAGAGCCATTCTGATGCCACCGATGTCGCTGGTTTGTGCCCCGCTCAGGTCAAGCGGCACCGGCGCGTGCACAGCGCCCTGTACGTTCACCGTGAACGATTCAATCCGATTGCCCGCGCCCAAAGGTGTGAAATCCGCGAACAGCCGGTACTCCCCGCCACTGCGAAATACATGCGGCACGCGGAACGTGTTACCAGCCGAGGGTTCGGGATGAATGTGAGCAAACTCTGAAAGATCGTGCGACACAATCATCAGATGCATCGGTTTTTCGTGCACGATCTGCAGTGACCGGATACTCTTACCCGTAAAATCTTCTACGGTAAAGACAAGCTGAGCCGGCTGACCCGCCCGAAGCTGCCTGGGGGATGTCTGAAATTTTGCATGGTAAACAGAAGCAAGCGGAATGTCGGTTTGGACCGCCTTCCCCCGGAATGCATAAGAGATCATAGCTGCGGCCAACGGCGCGGTCCCTGTCGCGCCCCCCACCCAGCTCTCGCCCGAATTATCGATGTGCAAAGCGACTTTTTCCGCGGGCAAAGACCCCCGGCGAACTGACACCGCGACATTGCTGGCCATGGAAGCCGGCATCTCTTCCCCGGATGCATCGCTGAAGAAGAGCTGGTATCCGCCGTGAGGCTTAATCAGAACGAACTCCGCATCCAGTTCGCCGCTCGTAAACACGAGACCGCCATGTTTGGGCGGGTGATCCGGTTGACCGTCGTGCGCATGCGCGGGAACCACGCTCGCCAGGGCGAGCAGCAAAGCAGCAGACTGATGACGCATAGATCTATTCGTGGCGGAGGGCGTCGATGGGATGAAGCCGCGATGCCCTCCGTGCCGGGTAGAAGCCAAAGAACACGCCAACGCTCGCCGAAATCCCCACAGAGAGCGCAATTGCCGAAAAAGAGACCGAGGCAGGCCACTCCAGCAGTTGCGTGACTGAGAAGGCAGCCAGGAATCCAAGTAAGATTCCGATCACGCCACCAAACAGGCCCAGCGTCATCGCTTCCACCAGAAACTGCATCAGAACATGCGCCGAGCGCGCGCCCACCGCGCGCCGAATCCCGATTTCCCTCGTGCGTTCAGTCACCGAGACCAGCATGATGTTCATAATCCCGATTCCTCCTACTATCAGCGAGATGGTCGCCGTGGCAGCCAGCATCGCAGTCATGGTGGAACCGGCCCGGTTCAGCGTCCCCGCCATTTCCTGCATATTCACCTGATCCACTTTCGGCATGTTCGCGAGCACGAACGCCGCTACGGACGTGTAGAGGCCCTTGGTCAGCGCCTCGGCCGCCTGCGTCTTAATCGTGAAGTCGTCCGGCGTCGCAAGACCCATCCCCGTGTGCGGCATCTGATCGCCGCCAAGGCCGGTGCGCTTCACGCGGTCGAGAGCATCCGCCGTGTCCAGACGATGACGCTTTCGCAGCAGCACCTGCAGTTCCGCGGCAATCCTGGTGGTCTCGCCAGCCTGCTTTGCGCACACTGCAATCAGATGCAGATGCGTGATCCCCAGCAACTTCTGCAGTACCGGATACGGCAGGTACGCACTCTCCGACTGCTCGTCATCGCTTGTCGAGAGCACTCCCGCCACGCGAAACGCCGTGCCGCGGATCTGAACCGTTTGGCCCACCGCATTGCCATCGGGAAACAGACGGTCGCTTAGCCCCGGACCGAGCACAGCCACGGGCTCGGCTGAAGCAACTGCTCCTGCTTTGAAGAACTTGCCGCTCGCCATGCCGACTGTGTGAATCGAGGGAAACGTGCTGTCCGTTCCATGCACGGAAGCGTATGCCTTGCTTTCGCCGGCGTACACCCAGCCCTTCATCTTCACGCCTGGCGCGATGTACCGGACGCCATCGATCTTCGCTATTTCGGCTGCGTCCCCCGTCGATAGCGTATTCGCCGCCCCCAATCCTGAGCCTATATTCGACTCCTCGCCGCCCCGTGTATAGTTGCCGGCCCGAACGTTGATCAGCGTGGTCCCGGATGACTGTATATCGTCGGATACGGTCTGCTGCGCGCCTGAGCCCAGGGCGAACATGGTGATGACCGCGGCGACCCCGATCGTCATGCCAAGCATGGTCAGTGCCGTTCTGAGTTTGTGCGCCTTCAGGGCTTTGATCGCGATGCGAAGACTGGTCAACAGCATTTATACTTGCCTCACTCCTGTTTCGTTTTTGCCGTTGCGGCTCTATTCGTAACGCAGCGACTCGATGGGAAGTACACGTGATGCCTGCTTCGCCGGATAGTAACCGAAGAAGATTCCGACCGCAGCGGCAACCCCCAGCGAAATCACGACCGACACGGGCGAGATCGACGTTGTCCACTGCGTCACCGAAGAAATAGAACCGGATACGATGAAGCCGATAATCACTCCAGCGAGGCCTCCGGCAGCGCTCAGGACGATGGCCTCAATCAGGAACTGCCGCAGTACGTCCGTGCCCCTGGCTCCCACGGCGCGACGGATGCCGATTTCGCGGGTTCTTTCCGTAACGGACAAAAGCATGATGTTCATAATGCCTATGCCGCCAACCAGCAGCGACACCGCCGCGATACTCGCCAGCAGCGCCGTCATGGTTCTGCTGGCGCGATCGAGAGTCTTGCCCAGCTGTTCGAGGGTGACCTTCTCAAAGCCGGACACATTCCCCACCACAGCCTTCGCCAGTTCCGGCCGCATGCCGCCGCCCGCCAGGGCCTTACGCGCCTGGCTCGCCACCGTAAAGTCGTCCGGCGCGGCAGATGAAATTGTGTGGCGCTTACGCAAAAGATTCGTCACTGAAGTGGAAACGCGTGTCACCTCGCCGCTTGACGCGCATGTGATAGTGATGTCATTCAGTTTGGAGAGATTGAGCAGTTTGTGAACTGTGGTGAACGGGACGTAAACCGCATCGAACTGGTCGTCACCAGGCGTTTCCGGCACCATCCAGCTGCCGCTGCTTACCACGCCCACTACCTCAAACGACTGCTTCCAGATCGTCACCGACCTGCCAACCGGGTTCGCATCGCCAAACAACTTCCGGCTGGCCACCGCGCCCAGAACCACAACCTGCGTGGCCTTGCTCAGTTCGCCCCGGCTATAGAAACGGCCGGAGGAAAAGATCCATGCGCGGCGTATGCGCGGCAGGGAGGCATCGTCACCGTGAATTCTCGTGAACCACCGGTTCTCCCCAGCCTGAACGTGAACATTCTGATGCACTCCTTCGGAAACGAACTGCACTCCCCGCAATTTGCGGATGGCGCCGGCGTCGCCCGAAGTAAGCGTCGCAGCGGCCCCCAATCCTGCTTCTGAATCGCCCAGACGCTGGCTCGCGATGGGATGATCGTGCTTTTCGAGCGGATCGTCTTCCGGATGCACCAGGATCATCCGGGCTCTTTGACGCTGGTTCCATACTACCGTCTGAAACACCGGCTGAAGGGAGTCGTCCCTGTGACGCCACGCGTTTTCAACTACTCCAAAATCGTCGTCCGTCTTAAGTTTGTAATTACCGGCCGTCACCACGATCATGTTCATCCCCGCCGCTTTCACCTGATCCTGAATGGCGTTTTCCGCACCGCTGCCGACAGCAATCATGGTGAGTACGGTGGCCACCCCGATTGTCATCCCCACCATCGTCAGCGCCGTCTGCAGTTTATTTCTGCTCAGCGCCCGCAGAGAAATCTGAATGCTTGCCCGAAGGGTCATCAGGCCAACTCCTCCATTGTTTCCGGCATGTGGGACAGTTCCTGCTCGGCGCGCCGCTGCCGCGGGTTGCCACGGTCGTTAACAATCCGTCCGTCTTTGAAAGTGATAATTCGCGAGGCATATTCGGCCACCTGGTGATCGTGCGTAATCAGCACCACGGTGATACCGCGCCTGGTC
>JAUZEU010000547.1 GCA_030838885.1 Bryobacterales bacterium
TGCTGTTTCCGTAGGCTTGCCTAGGTCGCTTGATAGGCGGGCCCGTGCGCCTTGCACGCAGCGCGGGCGACGACGATGCGTCTGAAGCTGGCGAACAAATACATCTGCACTCTTGCGCAGCGCCAAAAAGCCTCCATATACCATCCAAATGGATGGCTACAGGATGTAAAAATGGCTCTTAATGTTCTAGACCTCAGACTAAAGCAGCCCGAGACCGAAAAAATCACCATCAATCTCGGTTTTGTCGATCTTGGGCAGGTGGATTTGATGGTGCAGGAAGGCTTCTATTCGAACCGCACCGATTTCATTCGAACAGCGATCCGCAACCAACTTGAACGCCACGCGGATGTGGTCAAGCAGTCAACGGCCCGCAAAAGCCTGGAACTCGGCTTGCGAAACTACAGCCGCGAGGACCTTGAAGCGGCGCAGCGGGCCGGTGAGATGTTGCACATCAACGTGCTGGGCCTGGCCAGCATAGGCCAAGACGTCACGGCTGATCTCGCCCGCGCCACGATTGCGTCAGTCTCCGTACTGGGTGCCCTGCACGCCAGTCCATCGGTCAAAGCCGCTCTTGCCGACAGGATGAGGTGAAGACGATGCTGAACCAGGACACAATTCGCGAAGCCACCCGGCTGACCCGTGCGGGCCAACTTGCCGAAGCCACGGCGTTACTTCAGCGCGTGCTCCGCGGACCTCGAGACCCGGACGCGACATCGCACGCGACGGAGCGCCTCCTTCTAGGCCGCGAGCCGCTTACCATCGATGCGAAGGGCAATGACGTCGAGGAGGCCGATAGCGCGCACCTGGCGCGGGCCCGATCCGCTCCACCCCCCGGGCTCCGGCCGTTATTCGACCGAGCAAAGGATGGTTCCTGGCTCGGAATGCGAGGCGTGAAGCGGACCCCGGCGACCAAGTCGGACATCTTGCCGGAGAGCGCGAAGTACATCGAAGGAGCCTTCAGCAACGCGGCGGGAAGCCGCGCTTACAAGCTCTTCATCCCCAGCGGTTACGAAGGGCAGCCGCTTCCGCTGGTCGTCATGCTTCACGGCTGTACACAGTCGCCGGACGATTTCGCCGCCGGCACGAGAATGAACTTCATCGCAGAAGAACAAACGTGCTTTGTTGTCTATCCTGCCCAGCGCAGCGACGCCAACCCGTCGAAGTGCTGGAATTGGTTTCGCACCGCCGACCAGCAACGCGGCGGAGGCGAGCCTTCGCTTATCGCGGGAATCACGCGCCAGGTGATGCGCGACTATTCGGTTGATTCAAAACGCGTCTATGTCGCAGGATTATCCGCCGGAGGAGCCGCTGCGGCCATTATGGGAGAAACCTACAACGATCTGTATGCGGCGGTGGGCATCCATTCCGGCCTCGCCTGCGGGGCCGCCACTGACATGCCGTCCGCATTTTCCGCAATGCGGCAGGGCGGCGGACTTCGCAACCTCGTCTCCGACAACCAGCCGCCCTTGCCGGCAATTATTTTTCACGGCGACAGCGACACCACCGTGCATCCAAACAATGGCGCTCAAGTTCTTGAACAAATTCTCGGTACGACGCGCACGGAAAAAACGGTATACCGCAGCCAAATTCCTAGAGGCCACGGGTATACCCGCACAACCCATACGGACGCGAATAACCGCGAGATCCTGGAGCATTGGAACATCCACGGTGCCGGCCACGCGTGGTCGGGAGGAAATCCTGCGGGCTCCTACACCGATCCGCAGGGACCGGATGCAACGAGGGAAATGTTGCGTTTTTTCTTGCGGCATTCGCTTCCCTAGCAACAGCAGCGAGCAGTCACCGGAAGATAGAACTTCGGCACGGTCTGAGCCGAGCAAATTAGGCTTTTTCCAGCTTCACGGGCTGGCTCGCCGTTTCGATCGGCTCCCGGCTAATCCTCTCGTATTCCGCGATGACCTGCGCGCCGACCAACAGCACCAATGCTCCGATCTCGACGCTCAAAAGTACCGCGATAGCCGTCGTCAGGGATCCGTAAACAAGTTGGATTTGCGACATTGTCGTATAGTACCACGCCAGAATGTGCCGCATCAGTTCCCAAAGAAGCGTAGCGGTAACGCCGCCGATCATTGCGTGGCGCAAGGACAATCGCCCGACGGGCATCACGAAATAGATCGCGGTGAGCAGCAGCATCTCGCCGGTAACCCCGAGGACGTAGAGAAGAAAAACTGAGATTTGATCCAGCGAGCGGACCTGGCCTAGTATCACGATACTCCGCGTTCCTACGAATTGGAGGACTCCTGAAAGAACGGTGACGATCAGAAGTCCCACACCTAGAAACAGGATGAACAGGTACGGCATAATCGCAGAGACCAGAAAATGTCGCCGTTTGATTTTCACGCGATGATAGAAGATCACCGACATCGCGTTCTCGAGAATGGTGAACGCTAAGGCACTGAAGAAAAGCATGGTAACGAACAGTATGCTCCCTACGACTTGTTTTTGAGCGAGAAATGTCCGGATTTCCTGCACCAAGGCAACTGATTGCCCGGGAACGACGAACTCGAGATAGTCACTCAGGGTCGAGAGCAGGCGATCTTCGGGGACGATATGAGACAGAGCCATCAACATGAGGATAAGCAGAGGAACGATCGAAAGCAGCGTGTAATACGCGACCGCTCCTGCAAGCAGAACACCTTGATTGGCCCGAAACTGTCGGATCACAGCCAGAGAAAAGGCACCTGGTTGCTTGAATACTTTATTGGCCGTCCGGCCTGCAGTCCACATCGACCAAGTCCGCTTTCTTTCTGAGTATCGACGACATGGTAGGATGTATGCGCTTATCGAACTATACGTGGACTCAAAAGCTTGTAACTCGCCAATTAGCGAGGCGAGATTTGTAGTTCCATGAGCGCCAATCTTTGCAACGCTGCGGGGTCGCGCTCGCCTTCCTTTGATGAGCGAAGGATAGATTCGGCTATGGACTGCACATGCGCCGAACTCACAGGCTCCGGCAACGAAGCAACCGCAGCGTCCAGAGCAATCTTCATGATGGCTATAGTTTCAGGTGGAAACGACGCGTTTGAAAAGTCTTTCATTTCGTGACCTTCCCACAACAATCGTCAATCCGGGAGCATCTATTCTGGACGTCCAACTCCATCATCGAGGACACTCGGCTCCGCTATCGATCCATGCTTGAACCAAAAGCCCGGCGGCCTCCTGATTACCCGGAGCGGGCTCCCGTCCGGCTCCTGGATTCCACCCCCAAGCCACCAGGTCGTCCTTTGCGATGTGCTCCTGCAGCGCGGCCAAATCACGTCCGCCATTCAGTTTGACGTCCTTCAACTGCATGCAAATCTCCCTCAGGGACTTGTGCTGCCAAGTCATTGAGAGAGGCGCAAAACCCCACCGCGGATGCCCCGGAATGCTCCGATAGCTGGCTGCGTCATGAAGGGTCTTATTTTTTTCGGAGTGACAACCCGAACAAGCGGCTTCTAGATGCCCGATCTCTGCGCGCCAGATCGGCGGCATGTGTTCGTGCTGGTCGTTTCCTTGCAGGGGGTGATCTCCGGCCGGGTGGCAATTCATGCAACGAGGGTGCGTTAGAACTCTCCCGATCTCGTCAAAAATCGCGCGCGAGCGCTCTGCCGTGTTCGTGATCGACATGAACTGGGCCGGGGTCTTGAGCTCTTGCCGAGAGGGCTCCTGAGCGCTTGCCTGGGATGCGATCAGTATTGCCGCCGCTCCGAACGAGCTGGCGAGAGCGACGATCTGCGAAGGCAAATGGGCCGAAATACTGCGCATAAGCCGAACAACTTCTAAATCAGTTGCGGGTTCCGTAGG
>JAUZEU010000201.1 GCA_030838885.1 Bryobacterales bacterium
CGGATCGAAAGCTATAAACCGCCGGAACGAACCCGCCACTTGCTGAAAACAAAAGATCCACTGCAACCCAACCGCCCAAAACGCCCCTATTCGGGTCAGCAGAGGAGGTTATTTTCGGAAGAACCCAAATCAGCAGTTGCTGAAACGCTCGGTCAACCCCGAAACGCCCTGTGTGCCTGCGGATCCGGCGTCAAACATAAGCGCTGCTGCGGGCTGAATGCCCCTCCGGTGCTCCACGCAGCCGCCTGACAGGACAAATCAGCACAGGGACGCTCGGGCCGCGTCTCGCCGCGTAGACGCATCACAACCACCAAACCACACGTGTATTCTCTTTCAACACAACGTGTTAGACTGGAAAATTCGGTGGTCGATTTGTCGGTAAGCCTCGGTTAGCAGTTCCTCGAAGCAAAATCGGTTTTCGCTGTTCCGAATCTGCAACATAGCACTAACGCAACCCACGCCTCGGAAACGCTTGCCATCACCAGTCCGGCGTTCCGAAACGGACTTGCGCGGTACACAACAAGGAGAACGAACTTGAGATTAGATACGGTAGTTGGCGCTCTTCCCCGCCCCAGCCGCGGCAAAAACGAAGCCCGGCGCCTTCGCGTTTCCGGCCGGATTCCCGCAGTGGTCTACGGAGCCTTCAAAGATCCCGTCGCCATCAGCCTGAATCCGAAGGACATCACCAAAATCATCCACAGCAAGACGGGGCACAACTCCATCTTCGATATCGACATCGACGGCGTGGAAAGAACCCCGGTCATCGTGGCCGACGAGGCCTATGAGCCGATTCGCGGCCATCTGCTGCACATCGACCTCCGCCGTATCGATCTCAGCCGCAAGTTGCGCGTTTCCGTTCCCGTCCATGTGTCGGGCGAATCGAAGGGCGTGAAGCAGCAGGGCGGCGTTCTCGACGTTGTCACCCGCACCGTCGAAATTGAGTGCGTCCCGGACGACATTCCAAACCAATTCGACGTAAACGTAACCGAACTGATGATCGGCGATGCCATCCGCGTCTCTGACCTCCCTGTTAAAGACGGCGTCCGCATCCTCACCGCCGGTGAGGCCGTTGTCGCGCACGTGGTCGGAATCAAGGAAGATCCTGCTGCAGTTGAAGCCGCCAAGGTCGAACCCGAAGTCGCCGTGAAGAAGGGCGGCAAGAAGGAAGAGCCAGTCGCCGCTGCGCCTGCCCCCGAAAAGGGTAAGAAGAAATAATTCGGCATGTTCCTGGTGGCCGGCCTTGGCAACCCCGGCGAGCAGTACGCTGCGACTCCCCATAATCTGGGTTTTCTCGTGGTGGACAGGCTCGCCGCCCGGCACGCCATTCGCGTCACCAGGAATGAATGTCACGCGCTCGTTGGTCAGGGAACCATCGGGGGCAAGCCCGTTATGCTTGCCAAACCGCAGACCTTCATGAATCTCAGCGGTGTGGCCGTCAAGCCCCTGCTGCAGAAATATGAGCTGCTGCCCTCCAATCTGATCGCGATTTACGACGAGCTCGATTTACCATGGGGAGTGCTTCGGGTCCGCCCGAAGGGTTCAGCCGCCGGGCATAATGGCGCGAAAGATCTGATCGCGAAACTCGGCACGCAGGATTTCCCAAGAATTCGGCTGGGGGTGCACCCCGGCCATCCAATCCCATCGGGAAAGGATTATTTGTTGTCGCGGTTTACCCGGCAGCAGAACGAAACGCTGGATGAGTTCATCGACCTTGCGGCCGATGCAGCGGAATCCATAATCGCCGAGGGCGTCGAATTGTCCATGACCCGGTTCAACGGTCGCGCCCAGAGCAGTAAAGAGGAATGATGACGAGAATCTACGAAAATCTGTTCATCGTGAAACCCGATGCGACAGAAGAAGATATCGACCATCTCATCGAACTTTTGTCCAAAAATGTCACCAATGCCGGTGGCACGGTGGACAAAGTCGATAAGTGGGGAAAACGCAGACTGGCCTATCGCGTAGAAAAGTTTCGCGAAGGCAGCTACGTCCTGATGCAGTTCACCGCCGGACCTGAAACCGTGAAAGAATTCGAGCGCCGTATGCGCGTGCAGGATTCGGTCATTAAGTTCCTCACCGTCCGCATCGACGAGACGCTCAAGCGGATCGACAAGCGGAAGAAGGAACGCGAGAAGCGCGCCCATCGCCGTCCGCAGCCTCCGGCCCCGCAGCCTTCGCTTGCCCAGCAGATGCTTGGCGGCGGCGCGGAAGGTCAGCATGCCGCGCCCGGCGCACCCGCGCCAGCCCCTGCAGTCCCGGCGGAACCGGCTCATCCGGCCCCCGGGGTTCCCACAACCGGCAGCCCGACGGAATAAGAGACGGAATCAGGAGATCTCACAATGGCAGAACAAAAAGGCGGAAGACCGATTGCGGCTTCTCAGCGTCCCACCGGCGGCGACAAAGCGGCCGCGGTAGGCAAAAAACAGTACTTCCGGCGCAAGAAAGTTTGCCGTTTCTGCGTCGAGAAGATCGATGACATCAACTACAAGGACGTCAAGATGCTCCAGGCGTTCATTGCCGAGCGCGGCAAGATTGTTCCGCGCCGGATTTCAGGCGTTTGCGCTCCGCACCAGCGCCGCCTCACGGACGCGATTCTGAAGGCGCGCAACATCGCGCTGCTTCCGTTCGCGGCCTCGGTGTAAGGAGAATTTACTCATGGAAGTCATTCTTCGGGAAGACATCGACAAGTTAGGCGCCCGCGGTGAAGTAGTCAAAGTCGCGGCGGGTTACGCGCGGAATTTCCTGTTGCCGAAGCGGCTGGCCGTGGCGGCCACCGACTCCAACAAGAAAATTGTGGAGCAGGAGTAGCAGTCCCATCTCCGTAAGGAAGCCAAAGCGGCGGGCGAGGCGCAGGATCTGGCGAAACTGCTCTCCGCGGTTAATCTCACGGTTGCCCGCAAGGCCGGCGAAACCGACCAGCTCTTCGGTTCCGTCACGGCGAACGACATTGCGGACTTGCTCACGGCCCAGCACTTCACGGTGGACCGTCGCAGGATTCAGCTGGATGAACCGATCCGCACCCTGGGTGAGCACAAAATCACGGTGCGTCTGCATCGTGACGTTTCAACCGAGATCACGGTCAACGTGACTCGTGAGGAATAGCCCGGATGCCGTTCGATCTCAGCGGGCAAACAGCGATCGTAACGGGTGGCGCATCCGGTATCGGCGAGGCAATCTCCAAACGCCTCGCCGAAGCCGGCGCGACCATTGCTGTGGCCGATCTCAACAAAGCGGGCGCGGAGCGACTGGCCGCGACCCTCGGCAACAACTCGTTCGGCGTGCAGATGGACGTCTCGAATTCCGCTTCCGTGAACGCGGCGGTGGAAGAAGTCCTCAAGCGGACCGGGCGCATTCACATCACCGTCAACAACGCGGGCATAGCTGGTAAAGCCGCTCCCATTCAGGACCAGCCAGACGATGAGTTTTCGCGCGTGATGGCGATCAACGTCAATGGCGTGTTCTATGTGTGCCGGGCCGTTGTCCCGCACATGCGCGAACACAAGTACGGGCGCATCGTGAACATCGCCTCGATCGCCGGCAAGGAAGGCAATCCGAACATGATTGCTTATTCAGGCAGCAAAGCGGCGGTAATCGGGATGACCAAGTCGCTGGGTAAAGAAGTGGCGACCGATGGCATCTGCGTCAACGCAGTGTCACCGGCCGTGGTTCGTACGGCGATCCTGGAGCAGCTCACGCCGCAACAGGTGACCTACATGACCGACAAAATCCCCATGCGCCGCACTGGCGAACCGGTGGAAATTGCCGCGGTGGTTCATTTCCTGGCGAGCCCTGATTGCTCTTTCGTAACCGCTCAATGCTATGACGCGAGCGGCGGACGCGCTACTTACTAACAGGGTAGGGTAAGCTTCAGCTTGCCCCGTCTCTCTTCCGCGTCAGCTTCCGCTTAATATCCGGCCAGAACTCTTTCATTACCTGTGAAAGCGAATCCGTTCCAATCTGCGTGAACATCCGCTGCATCGTCGGATTGAAGCCAACCTGGTCCGGATAGTAAGCGTTCCCGAGCGAAGCCACCATACCGTTACCCAGGAACTCCGCCGCGTTGAACGTCCAGCCACCGGAGTCGTTCTTCGCGATCACAGAGCGCGAGGCCGCGTACGCAATCCGACCCATCACCGACCCGTGACCCTTCCGGAAATAGCGGGGATCCTGATGAAATACGGTGGGCAAAATGGCTTCTGTCATGAAGTTCCCGATGTCCTGATCGGCCACCGAGCAAATGTAGCGATGCCCATAGCCCTTCAGGCCCTGCCCGAACGAGGGGTTGCTGTCACCCAGTTGCGACACGCCGGAAAAAAAGCCGGCCATGATGTAAGAAGGCCAGTCGAGCGTGTCTTTCCTGGCGATCGTGAACTTCTGATTCGTGGTAATCGAAAGGTAGGGAGTACCGAGTTCCGCTGTCCGGTAATTCGGCAGTACACCGTACGCTCGCTTGTCGGGAATGACAGCGTGTTCCGCACCGGCATCGTCCTGCGCCATCGCGAATGGCGTAATAATCATCGCAGCCGCAATTAATGCTGAAAAATAAGGCAATTGGTTCACTATTTTGCGATGGTCGGAAGGTCTCAAAGGTTACATGAACAATTCATAAAGCGTGGGCGCCGGGGTAGTAGCCTTCACGCGATTGAACGGTCAGTCCAGCTTTGTTCACCGCCACTTTGATGGTTCGGTACCCGGCGGTGGACGCCGGATTATCTGACGTGTAGCCGAGGCTGTACTGGTTCCGGAGTTCCTCCTGCAGCCGATCGTAAATGTCGTCGAGGGTGAGCTTTTTCGAGACCTCGAAGAACGACCCGCCGGTCTCCCTTGAAATCTGCTGCAGCACTTTTTTGCCGTCCGCGCCGTCGCCCCCACGGCCGAAGGGCTGCTGGTAAGCCATGCTGTCGGAGAAAAGAATCGAATAGACCAGAGTATCGGCCCGCTGCGCTGCCTCGATAGCGTCGTTCAGAAAAGTCCTGCTGCCCTGATCCACGCCGTCGGTCAGCAATATCAGAGCTTTGCGGCCGGTCTGCTTTTTCATGATTTCGTCGGAGGCCAGCAGAATCGCGTCGTAGAGCGTGGTCCCCGCGCCGTTGCGTCGCCCGCCGCCACCACCTCCGCCCATTGGTGGACGTCCTCTGCCGCCGCCCCGTCCGCGTCCGCCACCCGGGAACCCGATGCCACCTCCCGAACCAGGAAAGCCGATGCCACCGCTGCCGGGATTACCGCCGCTGCGGCCGCCCATTTGTGGACGTTGGTCGGCCGGCAGTTCCAGTTGGTCCAGCGCCCGCTGCAGTTCGGCACGGGACGACGTAAGGTCCTGCAGCAGCTCCGTTTCGTGATCGAAATGAATGACGAAGGTGCGGTCCTTGTCAGCCCGTAGCACCTTATCGAGGAACCGGAAACTGGCTGCCTTTTCCTGACCCAGAACCCGCCGCTGGCTCATGCTCGTATCCACCAACAGGCCGAGGGTGAGCGGCAGGTCGGACTCGCGGGAGAAGTACCGGATGGTCTGAGTCCGGCCATCCTCGGCGAGCGTAAAATCGTCCTTCGTTAGAGCCGAAACGACCTTGCCCTGCTTGTCGCGAACCGTCGCCAGGACGCTGATTACCTTGACATCCGTTGAAAAGGTAGTCTCCTGAGCCGCCAACCGGGTCGCTGCAGCTAAGGAAAAGATAAACGAGCGTCGGGGCAGGGGCATGGAAGAGCGATGCATCCCGGCCTTTGCAGGTTTCCGCTTAGCCAACCGGGCCAACAGATGCCTTGCGCTCCAGTTTTCCCCAGCCGACCAGCCGGCCGCGCAAAGCGAAGGTGAGGCTCTTGGCTAAGACGTACAGCATCATTTGGCGATAGTAGATCCGCTGGAACAACAGCAACAGCAGGTCCCAGGCTGCCACGCCTTCGAGTGAATAGGCAAGCAAACCCGTGATGACTTCCAGCCCGAAGAAGCCGAAGTAGTAGGCAAGTACGATCCGCCAGTTCCCTGCCGTGAGAGCAATCAGCATCGCCACCTCCGCAAACGGCGAGAGCGTGGAAAGCAGCACCTGGAAGAGCCAGATGCTCGGAAGCGCCACAAATCCCAGGGTGCCGTAGCGCGGCACAAACAAGGCGTCGCGATGCTTCCAGGCCGCCTGCAGTGTGCCGAACGACCATCGGAACCGCTGCTTGGCCAGGCTCTTGCCGTCTTCAGGTGCTTCCGTATAGGCGATGGCATCCTGCTCGTAGCGGATCACGTATCCGTCGCGCCGGATCGCCAAAGTCAGGTCCGCATCTTCCGCCAGGGTGTCGTGACCGAAACCGCCCTGCGCCACGACCAGATCTTTGCGCCACGCGCCTACTGCGCCCGGAACCACTGTGATTGCGTTCAGGTAATCCAGCGCGCGGCGGTCCAGATTGAAGCCGTAGATGTATTCGATGGACTGGAATCGGGTGATCCACTTCCTGCGGTTACCCACCCGGGCATTACCGCTCACGGCACCAACTTCGGGCCGGGCGAAGTGACGGACAAGCTTGGCGATGGTGCCGGTCCGGAACAGAGTGTCTGCATCCACGGCGACCAGGATGTCATGGGTCGCGTAAGAAATACCGAGGTTCAGAGCGGCCGATTTCCCCGCGTTCAACTGCGTCAGAATCTGCACCGACGGATGGTTCGCAAACGCTTCACGAAGGACGGCGAGAGTGCGATCCCCCGATCCGTCATCCACGACTATGATCTCCAAATCCGGATAGCCGTTCTGCAGGATCGACTCGATAGTTCGGGTAATAACGGTCTCTTCGTTATAAGCCGCGATAATCACCGACACAGGTGGACGGAAGGTGTCATCGTAATTCTGCCTCTTCTCACGCAGCTTCTGGAGAATTGCCAGTATTCCGAAGATGAGCGACCGCGCAAGGGTCAGGTAAATGGCGGCCAAGAACAAGATACCGAGGGACTGCAGGAGACGAGCTTCGAAGCCGAGTGCCTGCCCTTCGATGCGAGCCATCCGCATCTCCTCGGCGCCTGGTCTCGGCATGATCTCCGCACGGGACTTGCCCAGCAGATCGCCCACCAGCGCGAACCGGTAACCTGCGCTCGCATAACGGTCGATAATGCGCGGCAAGGCTTCTACAGTCGCAGTCCGGTCGCCCCCTGCATCGTGCAGAAGAATAATATGGCCGTTGCCGATCTCACTCTGAACCTCGCTGACAATGGTGTCTGCCGTGACACCCCGCTGCCAGTCACGCGGATCGATCGTCTCCGCAACCGTGGTGTAGCCGAATTGCTGGGCGCGCTGCAACGGCAAAATCTCTTCGGGCGTTTCCGGAGAGCTGTCCGCGTTATAGGGCGGG
>JAUZEU010000600.1 GCA_030838885.1 Bryobacterales bacterium
CGTTCACTCCGGGGCATTGACGCTTCGGTTTGCGGATTCCGCAGATGACGCAATTCACCTCTTTAGTATAGGAACAGAGATATGCGAACCAACTTGTTTATTAAGGTGCTGGTGGATCACGATGCGAAGGAAAAACCGGAGAAGCTGGGGGCGGAACTCTGCCGGCAACTGGAGAAGAATTACGTAGTGCGGGATGCGGAGTTATCCAGCTATGCGCCCGTGGAAGAGTAGCTCCTGTAGAGCGCTTGTCGCGCGCAATCAGGCCGGAAACAATGAGTCGTAAACGCGGAAGAAGTAGCGGTCCGTCATACCTGCGATAAAGTCGCAGACGGCGCGATGGCGCGGTTGCCTGGTCGGGTCCAGGCCCGTCGCTTCTTCGGGGTGCTCCATCAGGTACTCGAACATGCGGGTAAGGCGCTCAATCGAATCGCGGCGGTCCTCCACCAGGCTTACGGAACAATACACGTAGCGTTGCAGGGAGCGCTTGAGTTGCAGGCTGGTTTCAAGAGCTTCGGATGAGAAGCGGGCGAGGCGTTCCGGGTATTCGCGCACTCCTTCAGCGCTGGTGACGCCGGCGCCGGCGGCGGCAGCGACCGTACCTTCAATCAGCCCGGAGACAAGGTCGTGCACCATTTGACGAATCGATTCCTGGAAGCGCTCGCGCTCGGATGCACCGGGAAACTGCGTCTCCACAGCATCCAGAATTTCGTAGTAAGCAGGTACTTCGCCTGCAATTTGTTCGGGCTTTACTAAGCCCGCTTCGTAAGCGTCGTCAATGTCGGCCGTATTGTATGCGACCTCATCCGCAAGGTCGATGAGTTGCGCCTCCAGGGGTGGTCGCAGGCCTGGCAGGTACTGATCGAGCAAAGGGCTCTCGCCGGGGCCAAAATCGCGGGAATGCTTGACAATACCTTCGCGAACTTCGAAGGTCAGATTCAGTCCGGGAAAACGCGGATAGCGGTGCTCAATGGAATCCACGGCGCGGAGAGACTGAATGTTGTGCTCGAAGCGCTCCCCATACCGATGCATCAGCGCATTCAGGGCTTCCTCGCCGGCGTGCGCGAATGGGGGATGCCCCACATCATGCACCAGGGCAAGCGCCTCCGTGAGATCTTCGTTAAGACCCAGCACCTTCGCTACGGTCCGGGCTATCTGAGAGACCTCAATGGTGTGTGTAAGACGGTTCCGGAAGTGGTCGGAAAGAGCAGGCGAGAACACCTGCGTCTTATGCTCCAGCCGCCGAAAGGCGCGGGAATGGATTATGCGGTCGCGATCGCGATGAAAGGCGTTGCGGTAGGAGTGCTCTGGCTCCGGATACCGGCGCCCGCGGGTGGATTCAACGTGAAACCGCAGACGCTGCAGCATCTGCTTATTGCGGCGGCAATTCCTGCAGGGCGGTCACGGCTGCCTGACTGCTGTCATTCCCGCCAGACGCCAGGGGCAGAAGGAGTTTACGGGCTTCGGCGGGCTGGGTGGGCGCCAGGCCCTTCGCAAGCGTGAAGGTCGCCTGGGTTTTCGATACAAGATCCGTAGGATGCTCGATCAGGTCCTTCAGAATGGTCTGTGCTTCGGAGGTCTTGTTTTCGGCGAAATCCAGTTGCGCCAGCCCCAGCTTCGCGAGCGAAGCGTAATTGGCGTTGGCGTGATCCGCAACGTCCTGGAACATCCTGCGGGCGTCCGCAAACTTGCCCGATTCGGCGTTCAGCGAGGCAAGCGAGTATTCCGCAATGTAGCCCTCTGTGGAACCGCCGTACTCGGTCGAGAGCTTTATGTATGCCTTCGTGACGGCGTCTTTTTTCGCGGTTTCAGTAGGAAAGCTGGGGCCACCATTCGGCGGCGCGGCGCCAACGGGGGCACTTTGCAACTGTATAGCGTCAGCAAGCGCCTGCTGGCGCACGCCCTGTTTGTAGCTGGTGTAATAAAAACCCAGCCAGACGATAACTGCGACCGCAATAATGCCCCCGGCGTAACGGAGCGTCTGCTTGCGGTGGGTGTTGAAGAAATTGAACGACTCTCCAACTTTGAGCGCAACATTATCCTGCGTGAGTTCCTTGCGCGTAAGATGATCGGACACGAAAACCTCTGGATGGATTGAATTCATTATGTTAACACGCGAACAACCCGCTAAAATCGCCTTGGGGGTGCTATGGCGACTCAGCCGCGTACATTTCTGACTCCGGAACAGTACCTGGAAATTGAGCGGGCTGCGGAATTCCGGAGCGAATATCTGAACGGGGAGATGTTCGCGATGTCGGGGGCGACTGCCCGGCACAACAGTATTGTCAATACTATCGGACGCGAGATCTATCCGGACATCAAAGGCAGATGTCAGTATTTCACAACCGACCTTCGGCTTCTCATTCCGGCCACAGGCCTCTATACTTACCCCGATCTGATGGTGATTTGCGGCCCGGTTGAATTCGAAGGCGACCGGCAGGATATCGTCAGGAACCCGCGGTTCATCATTGAAGTTCTTTCACCCAGCACGGCCAATTACGATCGCGGTGAGAAGTTCCTTCATTACCGCTCCATCCCGACGCTATACGACTATCTCGTCGTGGCCCAGGAATCGGTTCATGTCGAGCACTACACCCGGCAGACCGACAACTCCTGGTTACTTCGCGAATATACATCACTCGCTGACACTGTTCGCATCGCCTCTGTCGGGGCGAATATCACGCTGGCGGCAGTTTACGACGTGTGAGCGGCGCGCTGAAGACGATCACGAATTCCGGCCCATTCAGGCGTATCGGGTGGAAGAGCGATAGCAATCCAGTCGTAGTGCTCTCGATCCAACTCGTGCAGGATCCGGTATAAATGCTCGGCATAGCTGGCCACATCCCGCGGCATTTCCGGACAGACTCCCCTGCCCTGGGCGGGCGGATCACCGAGGATAATCGGAGTACGCGGGCTGTAATGTTTCGGATGCTGGCCCGGCGACTCCGCGCCCGCGCCTGTGTCGACCGGACCGACAAGAGCTTCGATTTCAGGCTGCGAAATGATTCCTGAACGCAAAATCCGCGGCGTGTCACCTGCCAGTGAAAGCACGGTACTTTCAATGCCTACGGTGCACGGGCCGCCATCAAGGATCAGATCGACCGCGCTGCCAAGCCCCTCGCGCACGTGTTGTGCAGTGGTCGGCGAGAGCTGAGTGAAGCGGTTCGCGCTGGGCGCCGCGAGAGGAAGTCCCGTGGCTCTCAGCAGCTCAAGAGCCACCGGATGTGCAGGCATCCGAAGCCCCACGCTGGGAAGCCCGGCAGTGACAATATCCGGAATGAACGCTTGCTTAGGAACGATGATGGTAAGAGGTCCAGGCCAAAACTTGCGAGCCAAAGCTTCAGCCTTGTCCGGCCATTCCAGCGCCAGTTGACGAGCCATTTCGATAGATGCTACATGGACGATCAGCGGACTGGTAAGCGGGCGGCCTTTTGCCTCGAAAATCCGCTGGACCGCCGCCGGATCGAGCGCGTTCGCCCCCAATCCGTAAACCGTCTCTGTAGGGAACGCAACCAGGCGCCCGTTGCGCAGAAGGTCGGCGGCTTCATCAATTACACTCACGGTCTAATCGGGAATCTCGTCGTCCGTGTCTTTTGCGGTCTTGCCGGTCTTACGCCAAACAAGGTACGAATGGATGAGGGCTTCCAGATCGCCATCCACTACGCGGTCCACATCGCCAATCGCGATCTTCGTCCGGTGATCCTTGATCATGCGGTACGGCGCCAAAACATAGCTGCGAATCTGACTTCCGAAGTTGATTTCGAGCTTTGAGGCTTCGGTCTTGCGGGACTCTTCGCGTTTCTTTTCCAGCTCAAGTTCGTAAAGCTTTGCGCGCAGTTGCTTCATCGCACTGTCGCGGTTTTTATGCTGCGAGCGCTCGTTCTGGCACTGCACCACCGTGTTAGTCGGGTAGTGAGTAATACGAACGGCCGAGTCGGTCATGTTGACATGCTGGCCGCCCGCGCCACCCGCCCGGAACGTATCGATGCGAAGATCCTCCAGCTTGATATCTATTTTGATATCGTCATCAATCTGAGGGTAGACGAACACTGACGCGAAAGACGTATGGCGTCGCGCTGCCGAATCAAACGGCGAAATCCGGACCAACCTGTGGACGCCGATTTCCGACTGCAGCATCCCATACGCATTCGGGCCGTTCACCTCGAACGTAACGGACTTGATACCCGCGCCTTCGCCTTCCAGCCGGTCTGTTATGGCCACGCCATAATCGTTGCGCTCACACCAGCGAAGGTACATGCGCATCAGCATCTCGGCCCAGTCCTGCGATTCGGTTCCACCAGCGCCCGGGTGGATCGTCATGATGGCGCTGAGCGAGTCGTTCTCGCCCGAGAGCAGCATCTGCGTTTCCAGCTTGCCCAGGAGTTCGGCGTAACTCTTCAACGCGGTTTCGATATCCCCCAAAACCGCCTCGCCTTCGCGCGCCAGCTCAAAAAAGGTGTCGAGATCCTCGGTGAGGGAAGTGATCTTCGCGCTGCTCTCGATGGCTTCTTCGAGGCGCTTACGATCCTGCATCGTCTTCTGGCTTTTTTCCGGCTCAGACCAGAAGTCCGGAGCGGAGATGAGCACGCCGATGCGGTCGAGTTCTACCTGCTTCTTAGGTGCGTCAAAGATAACTCCGCACGGCAGATGCCTGTTCACGGAGCGGCGCGTATTCGCGTTCAAGTTCTTCGAGCGTCATTGTCTTTGGGGTCAATTCCAGTTTACAGGATCAACATGCAATCACCGTAGGAGAAGAATCGGTACTCGCTTTTCACCGCATGGTTGTATGCGGCCAGCATAAGATCTTTGCCGGCAAGGGCGCAGACCAGCAGCAGCAGGCTGGTGCGCGGCAGGTGAAAATTGGTCAGCATAGCGCCGACTTTCCGGAATTCGTAGCCAGGGTAGATGAAGAGATTGGTCGCGCCGGAAAGGTGACCGGTAGCGGCGGCGGACTCGATTGTGCGCACGCAGGTGGTACCCACAGCGAGAACCCGTTTTGCACTTTCAATTTCGCGCCAGGATTCCTCGGGAATGGAATAGCGCTCGAAATGGAGCTGGTGGTTTTCAAAGTCTTCGCGCTCGATTGGCTGGAAGGTACCAAGTCCGACGTGCAGGGTAACGCCCACGTGGTTTATCTTGCCAAGTAAGTCGCCCGTGAAATGCAGACCAGCGGTAGGCGCCGCGACGGAACCACGTTCGCGAGCGAACACGGTTTGATAGCGGTCGCGATCGGTGGGGTTGTCCTGGCGTTTGATGTATGGCGGCAGCGGCATGTGGCCCAGACGGTCGATTCCGGAGTAGACATCCTCCGGCCCCAGAAAGCGGACCGTACGCTCCCCGCGTTCGCCGCGCGCGATGATCTCGGCAGAGAAACGTTCATCAAACCGAACAACTTCGCCCACCGGCAATTTCTTTCCCGGACGCACCAGGGCTCGCCACTCGCGGCCATCCGGGGAGACAGGCTCAATCAGCATCACCTGCACGGCGCGCCCGGTTCCGCCTGACTGCCCGAAGAGGCGGGAAGCAAGGACGCGGGAATCGTTCAAAACGAGACAATCGCCCTCGGAGAGGAACTCCGGAAGTTCGCGGAAGTACCGGTCTTCCCAGCGCTGTTCGGAGCGATGCAGCACGAGCATCCGGGCTCCATCGCGTTCGGCGGGAGGTTCCTGCGCGATCAGGTTTTCAGGGAGGTGATATTCGAAGTCGGAAAGATGCACTGAGTGAGTCGGGGCCGTCTGGCTAGCGTCGCCCCTTCGATAGTAACCCGCAACAGACTTCGGGTGCCTTCGGCATAGAGGGCCAGTTCCTGAGCGGCAACCGACTGGTATGAAGGTCAGTGAAGGTACGAGATGTGATCCGGCTGGTGGAATCGGATGGCTGCTGGTGACGACATACCGAAAGGCACACTGAAATCAGTTCTCAAGGCTGCCGATTTGGAGGCGAAGCAATGAACACAAAATACGCCTGATTTTTGAGCATGCAGAGTCAAACTGGGCGGCTTGGGTTCCCGACCTGCCGGGCTGTGTCACTACGGGAAAGACCCTGGAAGAAACGGAACGGAATGTACGCGAAGCGATTTCCGGCCATATCAGCACTTTGCTCGAGTTTGGTGAACCGATTCCCGAGCCTGCCAGCATCGCCCGAGAGATCGACATCAACGCTGCAGCATAATTGAAGCAGCATGCAGCACGCTCCAGAACTTCACTTTAACGGCGAGCGATCAGGTCCTGCAACTCCTGAGACGGAATAGCCTCGCCACTCAGCCCATCAAACGTTCCCTCGTCCCGCAATGTCCGCGCAAGTCGCCGCACAGCCCCCAGCGCCACTCGCGACGGACCCCCGCCCAGGCTGACGCGTGCCACACCCAACGTCTTCATCTCAGGGATCGAAGGCGATCCCGGCATAGCAAGAATGTTGACCGGCCCGTTGATCGCCTGCACCAGACGTCCAATCGTCTCAGCATCACGCACCCCCGGGACGAACAGGCAATCGGCACCGGCCTCACGGTACGCATTAAGCCGCTCAACGCTGCGCTCAAAGCGGGTCGCGGCGTCACCGTAGTTCGCAAGATAAATATCCGTACGGGCATTGATGACCAGAGGCACCCCGTTTACCTCGGCAACTGAACGCAGAACCCGCAGCCGCTGCACCTGCGTCTCGATTGGAAGCAACACGTCGCCGATCATATCTTCGAAGTTCAGCCCAACCGCTCCGGTCGCAATGATGTCAAGCGCGGTTTGCTCAGCGTCGTCGTAACCGGCTTCCACATCAGCCGTGACCGGAACCTTTACCGATTGAACTATCCTGGCAATCAGAAAGACCATCTCGCCGCGCGGGATCTGCTGCCCATCCGCATACCCAAGCACCGCGGCGCATCCGGAACTGGACGTCGCGACCACGGGGAAGCC
>JAUZEU010000621.1 GCA_030838885.1 Bryobacterales bacterium
GATGATGCCCTTGGGTGTGAGCGGGAAGTTCGCCCGAACGAGTGCCACGAGAGCACTCTCCGGAACCGTTCCGGTACCGAAGGTGTTGACCATGACAGAGACCGGGTCCGCCACGCCGATTGCATAGGCAAGCTGAACTTCAGCCCGATCCGCCAGCCCGGCCGCGACGATATTTTTCGCGATGTAGCGGGCCATGTAGCAGGCAGAGCGGTCGACCTTTGTCGGATCCTTACCCGAGAACGCGCCGCCGCCGTGACGGCCCATGCCGCCGTATGTGTCGACGATGATTTTGCGGCCGGTTAACCCGGTGTCGCCATGAGGTCCGCCGATAACGAAACGACCGGTCGGATTGATGTGATACTTCGTGTTCTCGTCGACCATCTTCTGCGGCACGACCGCGTCGATGATGAGCTTGCGGACATCGGCCCGAAGCTGTTCGGTGGAAATGTCATCGCCGTGCTGCGTCGAGATGACTACAGCATCAATGCGGACCGGCTTGCCGTCGGCATATTCCACGGAAACCTGGCTCTTGCCGTCCGGCCGGAGGTAGCTCAGGGTGCCGGATTTCCGAACCTCTGAAAGACGCTCACACAGCCGGTGCGCCAGCTGGATGGGTAAAGGCATCAGTTCTTCGGTCTCGTTGCAGGCATAGCCGAACATCAGACCCTGATCGCCCGCGCCACCCGTGTCGACTCCCATCGCGATATCGGGAGACTGGCTCTGAATGGTGTTCAAAACGCCGCAGGTCTTGGAATCGAAACCGAACGCTGCGTCCGTATAGCCGATTTCCCGGATTGTGTCCCGCGCAACAGTGGGTACGTCTACGTAGCAGTTGGTGGTAATTTCGCCGGCAACCACGCAGATACCGGTGGTGACCAGCACTTCGCAGGCGACACGGCCCATGGGGTCCTGCGCAAGGACAGCGTCGAGAACTGCGTCTGAAATCTGATCCGCTACCTTGTCGGGGTGACCCTCCGTAACGGACTCAGACGTAAAAAGATACCTTTGAACTTCTGCCATGCACTCTCCCGGTTTTAATGAGGACTTTATAATGGACTGCGAAAACCGCAGCGCGGCAACCCGCAATACGACAATCCCTGATTTTACCCAGGCTGCCGGGATTACGTCAAACCAGGGGCGGAACACTACGCTCCGTAAACAGCCCGAAGGCTGGCTATGATCAGCGTCGGTGTATATTCGGATACAGGAGCCTAATACGCTGGAATGGTAACGTCCGGCAGACAGTTGAACCCGAGAGAACGCGAAATTCTGCACCTGATCGTCCGGGCCTACATTGAGAATGGCGAGCCGGTAGGATCACGTACACTCTCGCGCCTGCGGCACCTGTCACTCAGCCCCGCGTCGATTCGCAACGTCATGGCGGACCTGGCGGATGAAGGCTACCTGGCGCAGCCACATGCCTCGGCCGGTCGCATCCCCACTGATAAAGCGTTTCGGGACTTCGCCGGATCCGTGAAGGGCAAGCCCCTCCCCAGCGCGGACCGGGATCGCATTTTCAATCAGATGCACTCAGCTGAGTCGCTGGAAGAGCGCGTGGCGATCGCTTCCCGTGTGCTCACGGAGATGACCCGCAACGTGGGGATTGCCGCGGCGCTTCCCAATACTTCGCAGGAACTGGATCATCTCGAGTTGATCGCGCTTTCCGATTTGCGCGTGCTGATGATTGTGGCGACGCGGGACCACCTGGTGCGAAACCGGGTAGTCACGCTCGACCGGCAATTGACGCAGGACGAGCTGACCACCATACGTAACTACATCAACACGAACTTCGCGGGCTGGACGCTGGAGAAGGCGAGGGCCGAACTTCTGCGCCGGATCGAAGAAGAACGCGCCATGTACGATGCCATGCTGCAGCAAATCACTGTTCTGTGCCAGAAGGGGCTGCTGGTAGTGGATCAGGTTCCGCAGGTGGAAATGGATGGGGCGTCCTGGCTCATCGGGCTGGATCTGCATCTCACCCGCGAGCGCATGCGGGAGTTGTTCCGCGCCCTGGAGGAAAAAACGCGGGTTGTGGCACTGCTGGATCGGTTCCTGGAGACGCCGCGAGGGGATTCATCGCTGAGCCAGGTAGGTATCCATGTCGGGCTGGAGGACGCGCATCCTGCCATGAGGGAACTGACTCTAATAGGTGTAACGGTGGATTTGCCGTCCGGTATGCGCGCCCGCATAGCGGTACTCGGTCCGATGCGCATGCACTATGAGCGGGTGATCTCGGCGGTGCAACAGATCGGGCGGACGTTCGAGACTCTCTAGCCGGACTGTCCTTTGTGACAGCCGGTGCGAAGCCATCCTGACACAAGGATGTTCGGGCTTCTGAACCCCGGTCAGCCTGCACCGCGATGCTAATCTGATATTTGGAAACAGACGGTAGATGGACGCGGTTTGTCCCGTCCTGGATCCAGAACCGATTACAGGAACACATGGTGGAAAACAGCGAATTGAAGGCGGATGTGGAACAGCCAAACGTAGACCAGGCAGAGACGGTAACGGATAGTGCGACCGACCAATCGACGCAGCTTCGCTCGGAACGGGATCAGCTAAAGGCCGAGCGGGACGAATTAAAAGAATTATTGCTCAGGCGCCAGGCGGAATTCGATAATTTCCGTAAACGTACCGAACGGGAGCGCTCGGAATACCTGCAGTTTGCCAGCATGGAGGCGGTGCGCGATCTGCTGCCCGTACTGGATGATTTCGACAGGGCGTTAAAGGCGGAATCGGGCCATGTGGAGTATGCAAAGGGCGTGGAGATGATCTATACCCGGATGTATGAGGCGCTGAAGAAGCTCGGCCTCGAACCGATCGAGACGGCCGGGGCGCAGTTCGATCCGCATCTGCATCAGGCAATTGAGCGAGTGGAGACAAGCGACGCACCGGATAATACGGTGCTGGGTGAGTTCCAGCGTGGCTATCATTTTAAGGGGAAGATGCTGCGGCCCTCTATGGTCAGGGTTGCGGTGAAGTCCTGAAAAGCGGATATAGAAAGTTTCTGAGCGAAGTTTCAAGTAAATGCCGGTGACAAAACGCGATTACTATGAGGTGCTCGGCGTAAGCCGTGGCGCGGGGGAGCAGGAACTGAAAAGTTCCTACCGGAAACTGGCGTTGCAGTATCACCCCGACCGCAATCCGGACGACCACGGTGCCGAGGAGAAGTTTAAGGAAGCGGCAGAGGCCTATGGGGTGCTTTCAGACCCCCAAAAGCGTGCCGCGTACGATGCCTATGGCCACCAGGGTCTCTCCGGCATGGGCGGAGGCGGATTCGATCCGTCGGCAATGGATCTGGGCGATCTGCTCAGCCAGGTATTCGGCTTCGGCGACGTGTTCGGGCAGCAGCGCGGCGGCGGACGCGACCGGCCAGCCAAGGGCGACGATCTTCGTTACGATCTGACCCTGGCCTTCGAAGAAGCGGCGTTCGGCAAGGCGATCGAAATTCAGGTACCTAAGCTGGAGGCCTGCCCGCGTTGCCAGGGCAAAGGCGCGGAACCGGGCAGCGGTTCCATCACATGTCCGGGATGCCATGGCCGGGGCGAACAGATTTACTCCCAGGGTTTTCTGTCGGTACGGCGCACCTGCTCACATTGCGGCGGCACGGGTCAGATCATCAAGAACGTTTGCAAAGACTGCAAGGGTGAGGGCGTCCGGCACGTTAACAAAAAGCTGAAGGTCTCGGTGCCGGCGGGTATCGCGGATGGAAACCGGTTGCGCGTTTCCGGCGAAGGGCAGCCGGGCACGAACCGTGGCCCGAACGGCGACCTTTACATCTTCTTCAGCGTCAAAGAGCATCCGGTCTTTGAACGCCATGAGAACGACCTTCACTGCACCGTGCCCATCAATGTGGCGCAGGCAGTACTGGGCGCACAGATCGAGGTTCCAACGCTGGAAGGGCCTCACACTCTGGAAATCCCTGAGGGGACCCAGAGTGGCACGGAAATGCGCGTGCGCGGGAAGGGCATCGCGGAGGTGCAGGGCCGCGGCCGGGGCGACCTGGTGGTGCACGTTGTGGTCAGGATCCCCGTTAAGATCACGAAAGAGCAAAGGAAGATCTTCGAGCAACTCGAAGAAACGCTCCCGGTGAATAACGAACCGCACGAAAAAGGACTTCTCGAAAAAGTTAAAGACTATTTCATGTAGTTTCCTGGGAATGCATTTGGCCCGTGCGTTCCGGCGGGGAAGCAAGGCCGAAATATGCGCCAATGTGTCACAGGGATACCGCTGACACGGTTTTACCAGGCCGCAGGTCAGCCTCAACGGCTGCCGGCATTTCAGACAAGGACGTTAATCATACAAAGCTTGTCGTTTTATAACACTTTACGTTGACGCTGTGTTTGGCTTAGGACGTTTTTCGGTGCCTGGAATGCTTCCAGAAGCGGCCCGACATGAAATTTCGCAGAATTGTACCTGGTGAGCGCATTTCTTCGGGCCTATATGTTTATAATTAATAAGACTTCCCCTGGTTCATCGGAAACCTCCTAGTCTATCAGGTGACGTGTTAGCAAGGTAAAGTGACATCATGTCACACTGCGCAAAAGTCAATTAATTCAAACGGTAATAGAACCAATAAGTTAGAGTTGCTGGACAATACGGCCATTGCTTTGCTCTGCTAGAAGTTTCATGCAAACGTCTAATAGGGTTCGTGTTCTGTCCCGGCAGCTAATCTGGATGACAGTTTTGAGTAGCGCGGCTTCGGCTGGCACACTCTCGCCCGAGTTTAAAGGTATGGTCTCGACCAGGAATGTCGAGGTAATCGTTAAATATAGTGCCGGCGGCTCCGATGTCGTTACGGCCGGCAGGAAACTCGCCGATCTGCCGGGTGGCGGGCTCTACTCGATGACCGTTGCCCAGGCACAGACGGTTGCAGTGCATCCGAACGTCACGTCAGTGTCGACCAACCGGAAGGTCTACTCGACCGGGCCTGCCGCTCCGGTTTACGACTTCATGCCGCAGTCCGTTCAGCCTCAGTCGCCTTTTTCGGGTTTCCCGAATTATCTGCAGGGAGCGGGAATTGGGGTTGTCGTAATAGACAGTGGTATCCACACTAATGCCGACTTTACCCTGTTCAGTTCGACAGTAGTTCTGTCTGAAAACTTTTCCAATGACAGTGATACCGACGACCATTTTGGGCACGGCACACACATCGCGGGCCTGATTGCCGGCAACGGCTTCAATTCCCTGCGCAGCTCACACATCGTTCACGGTCTTGCGCCAGGAGTGAAGCTGATTAACCTGAAAGTGCTCGACAGGAACGGTATTTCCACCGATGCACAGGTAATACAGGCAATTGCAGAGGCTGTGAAGCTGAAAAAGACCCATCCCGAGTGGAATATCAAAGTTATCAATCTTTCGCTTGGGCGGCCGGTGTATGAAGTTTCTCCGAAAGACCCTCTCTGCCAGGCTGTAGAAGACGCTTGGATTCATGGCATCACAGTGGTTGTCGCGGCAGGTAATCAAGGCCGCCTCAACAGCGCGGGAACGAAGGGCTACGGCACTATCGCTTCGCCCGGCAACAGCCCGCTCGCCATCACGGTTGGCGCGATCAACACACAGAGTTCATCAAACCGCACGGACGATATCATGACGAGCTACAGTTCCAAGGGCCCGACCATTATCGAGCACGTTGTGAAGCCCGATCTGGTTGCACCAGGAAACAAGCTGTTCGCGGCGCTGTCTCCGGGTTCGACACTGGCCAACAATCCGGCTGCCGTGCTCTTTCCTGAAAAGAGCCCGGATTACCTTGTTCTCAGCGGTACCAGCATGGCTGCCGCAGTGACCAGCGGCGCGGTCGCAACGGTTCTCTCCAACGAGGATCTGACACCCGATCAGGTGAAGGCGCGCCTGATGAAAACGGCGGGCAAACTGCCGCAGAGCACCTATCCCGTGTCCGTGACGGATCCGACGAACAATACGACCACGGTTTACAGCGTTACCAACGACATCTTCACTGTCGGCGCTGGTTACCTGAATCTGGATGCGGCGCTGCAGGCCAAAGGCAAGAAAGCTTACACGATTCCGAAACATTACAACGCCGCCTCTCCTGTCGCGGTTTTCACGAAAGACAGCAACGGCGTGGTTCGCATCCGGCTGGCGAACTATTCGACTGTCTGGGGAAGCGACGCTGACTCGACCGTTTGGGGCAGTGGCGGTTCAACCGTTTGGGGTAGCGATGCCGAGTCCACCGTTTGGGGCAGCGACTCCACAGTGTGGGGCAGCGATTTCGATTCCACCGTTTGGGGCAGCTCTACCGTCTGGGGGTCGTCGGTAATCGACAAGTCGGTGGTCACGCCGACGGATTTCGATTCGACCGTGTGGGGCAGCGATCTGGATTCGACAGTCTGGGGCAGTTCGACCGTTTGGGGTTCCAGCCCGAGTAATCCCAGCGGCGACTCAGCTCCGTTCGGAACACTATGGAGCCTGGACGATTCCACGGTCTGGGGCAGTTCGACGGTCTGGGGAAGCTCAACCGTCTGGGGCAGTTCCACTGTGTGGGGCAGCATCCTGGGCGGCGATCCGGATAGCGGCAGCACCGACAAGTAGTCTCAACAATCCAAAAGGCCCCCGATCCTTCGCTGGATCGGGGGCCTTTTGTGTTTCTTAGCGCAAACCCTGCGTTTTGAGCCAGCCGATCAGGGCAGCCGGGTCGTCCGAGATGATGGCGTCGGATCCGGCG
>JAUZEU010000636.1 GCA_030838885.1 Bryobacterales bacterium
TTCCAACCTGAATAACAACAGTAACAACGCCAGCATTGGAGGCGTAAACGATGAATACAACACCCGGATCGACCACAGCATGAGCGAAAAGCAGCGGCTGTTCGGGCGCTACAGTTACTGGACGAACCTTAGCCTCCCCGTCCAGCCGTATAACAACGCTGTCTGCCAGGATCGCTGCGCCGAAACCTGGACTTCAAAATCTTTCGTGCTGGGTGACACTTACACACTTTCCCCCACCACGATCGCAGATCTTCGTATCTCCTTCCTCCGCTTTGTTTATGACCGGACGCCCAGCACGCTCGGCACCGACCTGACTAAGTTCGGCTTTCCGGCAGCCCTGAACAATCAGGTCTCGTTCCAGGTGATACCCACCCCGATCGTAACGGGCTTCAGCGACGTTTGGACCACTCAGGGCCCCGGCAGTGCGATCCATCAGCGGAACGACAGTTACTCGCTGTATCCCAGCGTGACGAAGATCATGGGCTCGCACACTGTCAAAATCGGAGGTGAAGTCCGAAGGCAGATCACCAATTACATTCAGAGTAACGTCGGAAGCGGATTGTATAACTTCGACAACTTATTCACATCCTCCAACCCCTACGTCTCCGGAGGCGGCGGGACCGGGGTGGGCTTCGCATCATTCATGCTGGGCCTTGGAGCAAGCGGAAGCATCGTTACACCGAGCCCGTATTCCTATCGCAACTATTACGCCGGAGTGTATGCATCGGATACATGGCAGGCCAGCAAAAAATTGACCCTCAATTACGGGCTTCGGTGGGAATTGCCCTTCCCGCAGGTGGAACGCTATGACCGCTTCACCAACTTATTGCCCAATGCCCCCAGCCCTATAGGGCAGGCTGCGGGCATCCCGAACCTGATGGGACGCCTGGGCCTTGTGAGCTCCCCCGATAACCCCAGCCGTTACGCTGCGGCTACTCATCTCCGATTATTCGCACCCCGCTTCGGCTTCGCGTATCGCCTGAATGAGAAAACGGTCGTCCGGTCCGGATACGGAATCTTTTATGTTCAAAACGATGGCGGCGGTGGAAGTCAGCTAACCTCCGTCACTCAGGCGTGGGTGCCAACTGTGGATGGAGAACTAACACCAGTTGCGACCTTCAGCAATCCCTATCCAACCGGCCTCATCCAGCCGCCGCAGCGCAACGCGAACTTTCAAACCTTGCTTTTAGGGACCAGTATCAGCGCACCGGTCAGAGGCACTGACAGCCAGCACTTCGGCTACCTGCAGCAATGGAATTTCAACATTGAGCGGCAGTTACTGGACGGCATGGTGCTTGAAGTAGCCTACGCAGGCTCGAAGGGTACACACCTGGTCGGCGGCCCTCAACTCAATCAACTGCCTGATCAGTATCTTTCTCTCGGCACCGGAGTACTGCAGAATCAGGTCACTAACCCTTTCTACGGCATCATTCCTTTTGGCTCCCTCGCACAGCCGAAAGTCGCTTATGGGCAGTTGCTGCGTCCTTACCCGCAATACACCGGCGTTACTGCTTCCAATGACGGAAACCGCGACACCGTCTACCACTCGCTTCAGGTAAAGATGGAAAAGCGTTTCCGTAAGGGCGGCTCTGTGCTCGCCGCATACACCTACTCGCGGAACATTGGTGACATCGAAACCGGCATGGGCTGGCTTGAGGCAGGTCCACTGGCGGGCATTCAGAACAACAACAACCTGAGGCAGGAGCGCGCGGCGTCCGGGTTCGATGTACCGCACCGCCTCATCGTCAGCTATGTTTACGATCTTCCTTTCGGCAAGGGCCGAACCTTCCTGAACAGCGCCAACCGCCTCACGGAGGGGCTGATCGGCGGTTGGGGCGTAAATGGAATTTCCACTTTCCAGGCTGGCTTCCCGCTCACGTTCACAACCTCCACGAACGCCACTAACTCCTTCGGCGGAGGCTCGCGTCCCAATTACGTCGGAGGCTGTGACCCGGTGGTTTCCGGCTCCGCGCAATCCAGACTGAATAGCTGGTTCAACACATCCTGTTTTGTCGCGCCCCCGGCCTCGACATTTGGCAATCTCGGCCGAACGCTTACCAGCGTGCGGACGGCGGGGATCGCGAACTATGACTTCTCGGTATTCAAGTCCGTCGACCTCACAGAGAGATTCAGGCTGCAGTTCCGAACCGAGTTCTTCAATATCTTTAACCGCGCGCAGTTTGGCCCTCCCGGTCAGGTGAGGGGGAACGCGCAGTTCGGAGTTGTGAGCTCGCAACTCAATCTACCGCGTCTGGTGCAATTCGCCTTGCGACTGAATTACTGACATCACTGTTAAAGGACTTCCCGGCTGCGGACAAGCGGAGACCCGGCCGGGTTGGGTGCGGTACCAGCGCTGAAATCCCAACAAACTCAGCCAGGCTGATTCCAGCGAGCACGAATGCGAATGGTCCGGTCCAGTTCGTCCTTCACCTCGAGCACTTTCAGCCGTAAATCGGCATCCAGGTCTTTCTTCGCCAGGAATCTCTCCACAACCAGTTGCGCGGCGCTGGATGTATGACCCGCCACAAAACTCGATAGCCATCCATTCACGAAAAAGATCTTCCTCTGCCGCTTCACCAGCGGCAATGCATCCAAAGCCGGACCTACATAAGGCAGCGTCAGCGCCGTCTGGTTCCAGGCATTGAACCCGGCAAGACTTGCCGTCACAAAATCCTCCGGAACCGCGCCGTCCTTGAGATATTCATCGAAATACCTGCGCTTATTCTCAGCTGTAGCGACGCCTGCCAAAGCCGCATAGGCCGACCGCTTCCCTTCTTCCGATTTGTCTTTCGCAGCCTCCGCATCCAGGATCGCACTGGCATCCGGCGCATCCTGCCGGACCAGCGTCGCAATAATATTCCACCGGTCTCGCTGCTGCAGCGGCACCTCCGGAATCGAACTCTGCCCATCCAGCAATGCCCGCAATTCGGCCAGCCCCGAACCGCTCGCAGCAACTGCGGTAAACGCCCGAAAATAAGCAATCCGGAAATCCCTGCTCTTCGTGTTCTTCATCCGGTCGCTCAACAGCGCCTCGAACTCCGGCGACGAGGGCACAGTCAGATAGCGCCGGATCGCCGTCGTCGTGCGCCCCAGAATACTCTGGGCGATATCCAGATCATTCTCATCGGCCAGATGTGCAATCGCAAGCTTCACATACACCGCCGGAGCCGTCTCGGCCTCGCGTACGGAATCCCAAAGCGCGCCCCAGTTCAGCGCCCGGGCCAGCGGCTCCGGCGCATCCAGCACGCCCTTTCCCCCATGGCCGGTAATGAACGCGATGGACTTCTCATCCAGCAGAAAGCGACCATAGGCGTGGTCGCCAAAGTTGGCAAACACATACTCCGGGCACGGCCCGCCAACCGCCGCCGGAACAGCAGCCTCGGCTCCGCTGAAAGCCGCCGGAACAGTTCGGCCCCCCAGCACCAGCTCCGTGGAAACCGGCCACAAATGGCCTTCGTTCATAGAGTCCCGCTGCGTGATCCGGAAACTCGAAACGTGCCCCGCGCTGCAACTCCACTGCACCCCGACCACGGGCATCCCGCGCTGTTTCACCCAGGCATCCGCCCACGGGCCAAGATCCTGATGAGATGCCTTCGAAAGCGCCCTAATCAGGTCCGTCCACCCGGCATTCCCATAAGCATGATCACGCAGAAAGGCCCGCACACCATCGCGAAACGGCTCCTCGCCGAGCTTGAAATTCAGCACCCGCAACAGACTCGGAGCCTTCTGATAGACGATCGGCCCGTATGCCGACTTCGCATCCGCCAGATTACGAACCTGCTGATAAATCGGCGTGGTGCCGGGCGTGGAATCGATGTTATATGCGATCGGCTTGATCGCTTCATAGAAACGCTTCCACACTTCATCAGGCGGCTCCAGAACCGCCAGCGTATGGAACGCCATGTACTGCGCAAATCCCTCCTTCAGCCACAAATCGTCAAACCAGCGCATCGTCACAAAATCGCCGAACCATTGATGGGCCAGTTCATGCAGCACCGTCTCCGCTCGTCGGTGATGGTCTGTCGCATTCGGCGCAGCCCGAAAAAGCACCGCATCTTCCCGCAGAAACGTCG
>JAUZEU010000652.1 GCA_030838885.1 Bryobacterales bacterium
GATGTCTCTTCCTTTATCCGCCGGTTTGACGCCCGGCCCCGGAGTCCATGCACCACCGCTGAATCCCGTTTCTCCCGGTACCTTCTCAGCAGCTTCCGGAAACCCCGCTCCGTCATATCCAGCTGTCCGGCTGCCTGCTTCTGACTTAGTTGTCCCTGCTCCACTTCGTGCAGGATCTTCAGACGATCCCGTTCCTGTTCGCTCAATGCCAGCCGCTCCTGTTTGTCCGCCAACCTTACATTGGCTCATTTGCCTCAAACAGGAACCTTCTACTTTGCTCTATTAGGAACTTCTCACATTGCGCCGACACTGGTAGTGATTAGCGGTGGATGATCGGATATGCGCCTGCTAAACTGAAGTTCTCTCCTTTGGGCGGTTAGCTCAGCCGGTTAGAGCGCCTGCCTTACAAGCAGGAGGTCCACGGTTCGATCCCGTGACCGCCCACCATTTGTTTTCAGTCACTTACAGCATGTTTTGGAGCAACTAAAAGTTGTTCAGTTGTGTTCAAAACTCGCGCCCTTAGCAGTGGGTCCCAGACACCTCGAACCTGACATCCGTTGCACTTCATGATTCGCGACCCGGCGACAAAAAGCACGGCTTGATGCTTCAAAAGACCCAGTCAGTCTCGATTTTAAGAATTGATTCAACCATGCGCTGCTAGGCGTCGACTGAGCGGAAATTGCGCCCGGAATGCCGCACAGACAGGATGGTTTCTGGACGCTGGCCCGGAACTTCACGGGTCCCATCCTTCCAATAATCCATTCTGTGTTCCGCAGGAAATATGGAGCAAGGCCGAATTCAAACTGGTTGAATAGTTGATTCGGGTGGGCAGCGCAGTGCGCACTCGCCGACTACTCAAGATGCAGGATCTGTTTTTGCGCCTGGAGCCTGCGCTGAAGTTCGGGTATTTCAATGAGGTGGACGGGCACTTTCTTTTCTATCGCCAGGCTGGCAGCTACACCCGCCGCATGGCCGGCGATCATGTATTGCGGTTCCATGCGAAAAGAGGCGTAAGCCACGGCCGAAGACGAGATGCAGGCTGCTACCAGCAGATTGGACGATTCATCCTGACGCGGCAGAAGCGCACGATAGGGAATCTCGTAAGGTTCAACGGGCATGCTTAGATAGCCTTCCATCAGAACTTCATCCTCGATTTTGGGAAAGCGGTACACGGTGTGAGCGATCCACTGAACCTCACGGATATCGATGTTGTAGCCGCCCATGCCAATGGAATCGTATTTGCGGCGACGTTCCTGAAGATCGTGTTGTGTCAGGACGTACTCGCCCAGCATACGGCGGGCGTCGCGGACATAGAGTTGGTGCGGCCAGTGGCCGGTGTCCAGGAATTCGTCTTTGGCCAGACCCCAAGGGAGCATCTCGTGGCGGATACGTTCGGGCACCCCGGGGTCATGCGCGAGGAAGTAGAGTAGACCCTGAGCCCAAGTGAGATGTTCGTTCCGGATCCGGCGGCGGTCCTCGTACCCGGCTTCCGGATAAGACCAGCTGAGCGAAGGTGCGTTAGTGGAAACCGCGCCGCCACTATTGATATCGGTCTTGTTGTGCGGCAGACGCGAGATGCCAAGGAAATCTGAAAGACGAGCGGAATCTCCAAGCGCCGCAAGATAATTAAGCACGAGGCCGTAACGTTTCGGGTCGTAGCCTGCGGGCTGCGGAATCGGAAGGCGGTTGCTCGGATCATCGGTTACGCAAATACGAAAGCAGTAAGACTGTACGTGGCCATCGCCCTGACCGGTAGGTACGACATCTTCCTGGCGAGTGATGAAGGGCAAGAGTTGGTGATCGGGCCCGTATGGCGACACGGCAGCACGCAATTGGTGAGGCCCCGGCAGTATCTCCTGGCGTCCGGCGAGCGACTCTGCGTACTGGGCACGTGCTTCGCGGCCGATCGAGTAAGAGACGCCGGCTTGCTTCATCAGGTCTCCTTCATAGGTGCAATCGATAAAGACGTTCCCGTCGAAAGTTGTGCCATTTTCAGTGTTCAAGCCCACGATACGTGTGCCACTCTTGATGATCGAGGTAAGCTGCTGATCGAAGAAGACGTGCACGTGCGCCTCTTTGAGCCACTCCGTCAGGATCTGCTCGGCGACATGCGGTTCGAAGAGCCAAGATACCGGTTCCCCATAAACCTTGCCGACGCGTTCGAAGAACTCGCGCGAGATTCCGCCGATGACGTTCTGCTGGCGATCCATGTCGGTTCGTCCGAGGCCGCCGGAGATCATGCCGCCGATATGGCGACCGGGTTCGACAAGGGCGACGGAACGGCCTTCTCTTGCGGCAGCGATGGCGGCAGCGGCTCCGCCCGCAGTACCACCGTAGACCACGACATCGAAACTGGCTGCCACCGAACAGGTGACCAAACAGGAGGCGAGACCGATCCATCTCAGCACACTTCGCATCCGTCCGGCATGATTTTCGGCCTTCATGAGGCTTCTTGATGACGCGATAATAACACTGCCCGCCCGGAACATACGGACGGATGCATTGATCCGTTCATTTCTCCCTAGTCGCCGTCGCGAAATACTTGAAGAAACATTTGGAGATTTCATTGCGAATGAAGTATTGTGCGTGTGGGCGGGAGGATCGTGTATGACATTGAATTTGAGGCGCGGGGTGACGTCGGTACATATATTTGTGGCGCTTTTGGTGGCGTTAGTCTGGGCACCCGGCTCGGCGTTGGCGCAAGTCCTTTACGGGTCCGTCGTGGGATCCGTCGCGGACGCTTCGGGAGCTGTGGTAACTAACGCCAATGTGACACTTGCAAACGAGGCCACAGGCCAGTCCCGTGATACGAATACCACCAATGACGGGACGTATTCGTTCACCGACGTTCCTGAGGGTGTTTATACACTGACTATCGCGGCGAAAGGTTTTCGCACTTCACGAGCGAACCATCTGGGCGTGTTCATCAACGCGGTTACCCGCAATGATATACACATGGAAATAGGGGACCGGGCGGAAACCGTCACCGTCCAGGAGAATACGGCGGCCATCCAGACAGATAGTGCCGATGTGCACGCGACGCTCAGTTCCCGCCAGGTAACGGAGCTGCCGCTACCTGGATACAGGAATTATCAGACGCTGCTCAACCTGGTTCCCGGCGCAACCCCGGCCGCGTATCAAAATGCGGTCAGCGGTTCACCCGGACGGTCACTGAACACAAATGTCAATGGCACGACCAATACCAGCAACAACACCCGACTCGACGGCGCCTTGAACATGCGGGGTTCTCTGCCGGCCCAAAGTCTCTACGTGCCTCCCGCGGAATCCATCCAAACCGTTAATATATCGACGAGCAGTTTCGACGCGGAGCAAGGGCTCGCCGGAGGCGCCGCCATCAACGTGATCACCAAAAGCGGCACCAATCAGTTCCATTTTGTGCTCTTCGAGCACCACACAGACGGAAGCCTGACAGACCGGAACTTCTTCAACTTCTCGTCGGCGGTGCCGAAGGATATCATGAACAACTACGGCGGTACGGTGGGCGGGCCGATTCGCAGAAACAAGCTATTCTTCTTTCTGAGCTGGGAAGGAATGAGAGAGCGTTCCAACTTCACGAAGCTCGCCACCGTTGCGACCAAGGCGCAGCGCGCCGGCGATTTCAGCGCATTGCCGGTGACGATTTACGACCCCGCCACCGGGAATGCCAATGGCACGGGCCGTACTCCATTTGCTGGCAACATCATTCCTGTGAACCGGCTTAGTCCGATCACTCTTCAAATGCAGGCGCTGGTACCCGAGCCGAATCTCGCGGGGACTTCCTCGAACTATTTCGACTCCGCGCCGGTCAGCTTTAACCGGGACAACGTAGACGCCAAGATCAATTGGAACATATCAGACGAAACATTGGTTTGGGCGAAGTACAGTGCGATGAAGGCTCTGGTAACGGACCGGTTCAGCCTGGGCGCGGCGGGTGGTGTAGGCATGATCAACGGCGGCGGTGCCGGTACCGGAGACGTATTGGTGCAGGTTGCTGCCATCGGTGGAGTCCACACTTTCTCGCCGACCTTACTTGTAGACGGAACCCTTGCGGTCAGCCGGGATCCTCTCACGCTGGTGGGCCCTGATTCGGGCACCGCCTACGGTCTGGACACGCTACACATTCCCGGCACGAACGGACCGGGACCGCTCTACAACGGTATTCCCCAGTTTTCAATCGGAGGTTACGAGCCGATCGGAGACAGCGAGACTTATCTTCCAAAATATGCTCGCAACACCTATTTCACCTATTCACTCAATGTCGGCTGGAACAAGGGTAAGCACGATATTCGTTTCGGGTTTGACTCTGCCCGGTATCGGACCAACGAATGGCATCCCGAGTTGGGCGGGGGACCCAAAGGGACCTTCACATTTGATGGCTCCGTGACGCTTCCTGGAACAGGGTCGCCGAATCAGTTCAACAACTACGCGGCCTTTCTATTGGGGCTGCCGCAATCCATAAGCAAAACGATTGCGCCAGACTGGATGTCACCCAGGCAATGGATG
>JAUZEU010000653.1 GCA_030838885.1 Bryobacterales bacterium
TCCGGCGCGCGAACCCTGAGCCAGGAGCTTGCGGGGCTTGCCGTCGATCTTCGCGTCGAGCAATACAGGAGTCTCCACGTTATCCCAATCATGCGTATCGTGGGGTGACGCCTGGAAGTACCATTCCAGCTTGCCGGTATCCGCATTCAGGGCGACAATGCAGGCGGTATATAAGTTGGAGCCTTTGCGGCCCTGGCCAGCGAATACAGGATTCGCGTTGCCGGTGCCCCAATAGAGCAGGTTGAGTTCGGGGTCATAAGTGCCGGGCAGCCACGTCATGCCGCCGCCGTGGTCCATTGCAGCCTGATTGGGCCATGTTTCGGAACCGGGGTCGCCCATTTTGAGGGGCTCGCTCCACCATTTCCACTGCACTTCGCCGGTCTCAGGGTCGCGCGATTCGAGGTACCCGCGCACGTCCATCGCATCGCCGCCAACCCCCACAATCACGTGGTTCTTGACGATCATCGGCGCAATGGTGGTGAAATACTGCAGCTTCTCGTCGGCCACTTTTTTGCGCCACCGTTCTTTCCCGTCCCTGGCGTTCAGAGAGATGAACCAGCCGTCAGGCGAAAGGAAATAGAGCCAGTTGCCATACATCGCAACGCCCCGTTGCCCCACCAGGTGACCGCCTTTGTCTTCGAAGTCGTATTGCCAGAGTTGCTCGCCGGTGCGGGCGCTGACGGCGAAGACATGATCGGGAATTGTGAAGTACAGGATGTCATTCACCAGCAGCGGGGTGGATTTTATTGTCGGATTACCTACGCCGCGCTGCGGACCAACGCCCTGGATGCGGAAAATCCAGTCGATTTTGAGCAGATCGATGTTGGAATTATTGATCTGATTCAGATCGCTAAAACGACGGCCGGAGTAATCACCGTTATAGGTCGGCCAGGTCCCGGCAGGCCGGTTGTAAAGCGTGAGGCTTTTCGGATCCAGTCCCTGTGCGACCGCAAGGCAGGGGAGTAAGGTCAGCAGCAGGAGGTTGCGCTTCATTTCAGTGTCACCAGATAGGCGGTCATGTTGTGAATGTCGGCATTCGAGTATTTCGGAAGCAGCGCCCGGTGACCCTGCAGCTTATCCTCTGTTTCGACTTTGACCTTGTCGCGGGGCCAGTTATGATATTCACCCGCTGCATCATAGATCGAGATGTGGAAGTCGTCTTCCTTACTTACGGTACCCGTCACTTTCGCACCGGACGCTGTAGTCACGGTTACTTTCGCGGGACCGGGGGTTGCGGGCCACAGAAAGCGTTGCTGCAGTTGCGCGGCCTGCTGGAACTTAGAACCGATTTTCGCCAGATCGCCCGATGCAGAGTGGCAGGCAATGCAGTTGGTCTTAAAGAACGATTCGCCTGCTTTCGTGTCACCCGTCACTTTGTTCCTGAGATCGCCGTAAGTCTGCGTGTAAGTGCCGCGGTTGGCTGCGAGTTCAACCTGTAATTTCAGGTATTGCGAAATACTGTAAACGTCATCTTGCGAGAAGTTGGGGAAAGGCGGCATACCGGGGCGGCCGCTTTTGACGATCGGCCCGATTTCTTCGCCTTTCTCGTCGTGCAAGACGCTAACGGAGCGGACCAGATTGGGGCCCTGCGCACCGCGCGCGTTTTCGCCATGGCAGGTGGAGCAGTTCTGTTTGTAGAGCGGTTCTCCCTTTTTCGCGGCAACGGCGTCGGGCGCCGTTCCTAAGCCGAGAAAATCGCGCGTGCCTGCGGCGCCTTGTCCGCCGCTCCGGCCCGCGCGTCCAACACCTCGCCCGCCTCGTCCAACTCCACGACCGCCACCAGCGCCACCGGCATCAGGCTCCTGTGCTGGCAGCGAAACTACGGCGAGCAGTACTGCGGTGAACAGAAGAAGCGCTCTGGTTCTGACCATACGGTAAGCAGTATATATTCAGACAGATTGCGGCCTGGTAACCTTAGCGCTCTCCCCACTTCAGCTTTTGCCTCAGCACGTCGAAAAAGGTCTTGTGCGGCGGGCGGATGAGGAGGACGTCAAAGTCTGCCATCACGCACTCCACCGAATCCCCGACTTCAAGCGGGCTGCCGATCTGCCCGTCCACGGTGAGAAAGGCTTCCTCTTCGCGCGCGCGGTTGATAACCCGAACGCCCATCTCCGAAGGGATGATCAGCGGCCGGTTGGTCAGAGTGTGCGGGCAGATGGGCGTAAGGCAGAGGGCGTTGACGGTGGGGTAAATGATGGGCCCCCCAGCCGCGAGCGAATAGGCCGTAGACCCGGTCGGTGTGGAGATGATCAGGCCATCGGCTTTGTACTCGGAGATGAAACTATCGCCTACCCAGGCTTCGAGGTCGACGATGCGGGCGATGGAACTTTTCGCGATCACCACGTCATTGAGAGCCTGATACTCCGCAACAAGCACGCCCTCACGGACGAGGCAGACCTTCAGCATCTTCCGCCGTGTGACCTTGCGGACTCCGGTGAGTGCGCGCTCCAGTTCCGGGAAGAAGTCGTCGATCGTGATAGCCGTGAGAAAGCCAAGTCCGCCCAGATTGACGGCAAGTATGGGGATCGCCCGGCTGCCTACCGCGCGTGCCGCGGAGAGCAGAGTACCGTCGCCACCCAGCACGATCGCGAGGTCGCAACCCTCGGGGACGAGTTGGCGGTCGAGTCCGATGAGCATGCCAGCGTAACGCGCTGTTTCCGTGTCGAACCGCGCTTCGATTCCATGCTGCGCGAGCCATGAAAGCAGTTCCGGAACCAGTTTTACAGCCTGCTGCGCATTCGGCTTTGCAAAGATGGCGACTTTGCTGACCACGATGTTATCCGTCATAAAGTCCAGTGCGCATATAGCAGAAACTCTCTGTTGCCCTCAGCGCCGGTGATCGGGCTATCCATGATATCCGTTGTGAAGCCCAGTGCTTCCACGCAGGTTCGCACTCTTGCACAGGCTTCGGCATGTTGCGCGGGGTCACGCACGATGCCGCCTTTGCCCACCTGGCCTTTGCCGACTTCAAACTGGGGCTTCACGAGTATAACCAGGCGGCCGGTGCGCGGCTTTAAGACGCGGACCATGGCGGGCACGATCAGCGTGGCGGAGATGAAGCTGACATCGCAAACGGTGATGTCGACAACTTCGCCCAGATCCGTAAGATCGACGTATCGTGCGTTGATACCTTCGTGGACCACCACACGACGGTCGTTCCGGAGTTTCCAGTCGAGCTGGCCAGCGCCGACATCGATGGCATGGACACGCGCCGCACCTGCCTGCAGCAGGCAGTCGGTAAAGCCGCCTGTGGACGATCCGAAATCGGCGCAGGTAAAGCCTGTCACGTCGATTTGGAAGCGCGCCAGTGCGGCTTCCAGCTTGAGGCCCCCTCGGCTCGCATACTTAGGCCTGCTGAGCACTTCGACACGCGCGTCATCGCCGGCGGGCTGGCTCGGCTTCAAAGCCTTTTGACCGTTCAGCATCACCTCGCCGGCCATGATGAGGGCCTGGGCTTTTTCCCGGGTGTCGGCCAGGCCGTGCCCGATCATCCAGAGATCGAGGCGTAATTTGGGCATTGTTCAGGACTTCCGATCGACGATCAGATCGGCTATTTCGTGCAGGCGCACCGCCCGGTCTCCAAAGATCCGCAGCGCCTCGTGACCCTTGCGGCATTCATCCTGAGCCATGGCCCGGGACGCCTCCAGTCCGTACACGGCGGGGAAGGTTATCTTACCCTGAACTGCGTCTTTGCCAGCGGTTTTGCCCAGCGCGGCAGAGGATTCCTCCACGTCGAGAATATCGTCGACAATCTGGAACGCGAGTCCAACGTGTTCGCCGTATTGAGAGATCGCTTCGAGTTGCTGTGTATCGCCTCTGGCCGCGATTGCACCCATACGGACGCTGGCCCGCAAGAGAGCGCCTGTCTTGGCACGGTGAATACGATCCAGCAACTCCGCCGTGGGCGTCTGCCGTTCACCTTCAATGTCCGTCACCTGTCCGCCGATCATCCCTTCCACTGTGCCCGAAGCGAATGAAAGCTCTTCAATCAATGCCAGTTTTCGGGCAGCGTCCAGGCCGTCAATTCTTGTCAGGGTCTGGATGGCCAGCGTGAACAGGGCGTCACCTGCGAGGATGGCCATGGCTTCACCAAATACTTTGTGATTGGTCGGTTTGCCGCGGCGAAAGTCGTCGTTATCGAGGGCAGGCAGATCGTCATGGATCAGCGAATAAGTGTGGATCATCTCGAGCGAGCAGGCGGCCTCGAGAGCGCCCGGCGCGTTATCCGAGGTTGCCACCGCGGCCTGCAGGCAGAGAACGGGACGGATGCGCTTACCACCCGCAAAGAGGCTGTAGCGCATCGCCCGGTGAATCGTTTCGGGCAGGGCAGATTCGGGGGGAGTCAGCCGGTCAAGTGCCTGATCCACCAATTGTTGCTGCGCTGCGAGAAACTCCGTCAGCGAACTCATTTCTCGGGCCGAAACGGTACCGGTTGCCAGGTCCCTTCACGGCGGATCAGCATTTCGACACGTGTTTCGGCCTCTTCCAGTTGCTTGCGGCAAGTGTCGCTCAGTTCCATGCCGCGCGAGAAGAGTTCGAGAGAACGGTCCAGCGGCAAATCCCCCGCTTCGAGTGCCTTAACTACCTTTTCGAGTTCATCCAGACTTGCTTCGAAACTCATACCGGGTTCGGGACCGGGCGCGATTTCGGGCAGCCGTTGGGCTTCAGCCATTCTTCATATTCTACAGGGCGAGCGCATTACAGCCGTTTATTGGGCCGCGGCTTTCATGGGGTCAGCCGCCGGAGTCCAGCCGGTCCGGACGCCCTGATTCTGCTGCTTCAGCCAGTCCAGCAGAGGGCGGAAGTACTCCACCATGGCCGACGCATCCAGCCTGTCCTCACCGGTCATCTGTTTCAGCGCTTCAGGCCACGGCTTTGACTGGCCCAGTTCCAGCATGGCGCGGAATTTCCTGCCCGCTTCCTGCGATCCATAAACCGAGCACCGGTTCAGAGGCCCCTGATAGCCAGCCTCTTTGCACATTGCCCGATAGAACTGAAATTGATAGATGGCCGCCAGGAAGTATCGTGCATAAGCTGTGTTGGCCGGAATGTGGTACTTGGCGCCAGGATCGAAATCGCTTTCGCTGCGATCCACCGGTGGCGCAACTCCCTGGTACTTGTCACGTAACGTCCACCAGGCTTTGTTGTAATCCGCCGGTTTCACTTCCCCGGAAAACACCTGCCACCGCCACTTGTCCACCAGGAGCCCGAACGGCAGAAAGGCGATCTTGTCAAGCGCCCGGCGCAGCAGGAGCGGAATATCGGCGGAAGGCGGCGGAATCTGTTCGATCAGACCGATCTTTTTCAAGTATTCCGGTGTAATTGAAAGGGCGATCGCATCTCCGATCGCTTCATGAAAGCCGTCATTTGCGCCGTTGCGAAAGGAAAAAGGCTGTTTGCGGTAGGACAGATCGTAGTAAAGGTGGCCGAGTTCATGGTGCACCGTAACAAAGTCGTCTGAAGTTCCGTGGATGCACATTTTCAACCGGACATCCATATCGAAATCGATATCCCAGGCACTCGCGTGGCAGACCGCTTCATGGTCCGCCGGACGTGTGAACATGGAACGCTGCCAGAACGGTCGGGAAGCGGTTCAAAACCAAGAGACTTGAAGAAGTTTTCACCGAAGCCGACCACGGTTTTTGCATCGGCATGGCGGCTTGCCAGAATTTCTCCCAAATCGTAGGCGGGCGGCGCTGCAGGCGGCGCAACAATATCGTAGATATCCCCCCACTGCTGAGCCCACATATTGCCCAGCAAATGGGCGGGAATCATGCCGTCTTTGCGATTGGCGGCCCCGCCATACTTCGCGGCCAGTTTTGTCCGAACATACGCGTGGATTTCTTTATAAAGAGGTTCCACCTGCACCCAAAGGCGCTCCACTTCGGATGAGAACTCCTGAGGCGTCATGTCATAGGTGGAGCGCCACAGAACGCCGGTGTCCCTGAAGCCGAGTTCCCGCGCGCCCTGATTGGAAAGGTCGACAAACCGGGCATACCGGTCGCGCATCGGCGGCCCCACCTTGTGCCATCCGGCCCAAAGGCGGGAGAGTTCCTGCGGATCGCGCGACTTTGACATACGCACTTCCAGATCATCGATGCCCAGGCATTTCGAAGGATCTTCATCCGGGCAATATTTGCCCTTTCCATAACTGCCGCCCAGCGACGACGCGACCTGGGTCAACTCCTCGCGAAGTTTTGCGTCCGCCGGCGCAGGCACGGTAAGACTGAATTTCAAAAGGAGAAATTTCCGCTTCAGAATGGCCGGAAGGGTGAGGCTATCGAAGCGCCTGGCCTCTTTCACCAGTTCGGTGGTGCGTGCGATCAGACGGTCGTCCGCCGCCGCGGCCAGCATTTCGGTGTCGTCCGTAATGAAGGTCTCATGCACCCACCCGGCCCGCTGGTCCATGACGCCGAGCTTCATCAGTTCGGCTTCAGCCCTGTCCATAAATGCCTGCGCTTCGGCGAGGGTCGGCCGAGTCGCGGAGACGGCCCGGGGCACGAGCCCGGGCACCACGATGTGGGCCACGACAACCAGCAGGATGAGAGCGAGCGCGCCGGATCGTTTCATTTGGGTAATTCTAACAAGCTGGCCCAACAAGGACTTTTGTACTTGACTTTAGTTAGGGTTAAAGGATTAACTGTAGCCCAAGGGGTGTTTCTTTGACGAAAATGAAATGTACAAGCCTGTTCGGCGCAGTGTGCGCGCTCGGATTGGCTGCCACGGCCTCGCTCTATGGGCAGGCAGTTAATGCGACATTACTCGGCACTGTTGCCGATTCCTCCGGAGCGGTCATCGCAAATGCGAAAGTGACGATCACTGAAACGTCTACTAACAGCGTGCGATCCGCCCAAACCAACGACAGCGGCAACTTCACTTTTCCGGATATAACGCCGGGAACGTATTCAGTTGCAGGCGAAGCCGCCGGCTTTAAACGCGAAATCCGGCCCCGTATCGATGTTGTCGTCAATACGAGCACGCGCGTTGACATGCAGTTGCAGCCTGGTAATGTAAACGAATCGATCGAAGTGACCGATGTGCCGCCCGCTCTGCAGACGGACCGAGCCGACACAGGCAGGAAGATTGAAACGGTGCAGACTGAAAATCTTCCGGTGGGGACCAATCGGAATTTCCAGAACCTGCTGAACCTGGTTCCCGGAACTACCCGAGCTTCGTTTCAGCATTCGCAGTTTTTTAATGCATCGAGTTCCCTG
>JAUZEU010000658.1 GCA_030838885.1 Bryobacterales bacterium
TTCGGGACGCCACAGGCGAATTCGATGTTTTCGATTCCCCTCGCTACTTCACCGGCTGCGTCCGGGAGGGTCTTTCCGTGTTCGAGGGAGATCAGCTCGGCGATCCTGTGGCGGTTAGTGTCCGCCAGGTCGCGAAACCGAAACATGGTCTCCGCGCGCCTGGACAGAGGTGTTGCACGCCATTCGGGGAATGCAGCTTTGGCTGCGGCGACGGCAGCATCCACATCTTCCACGCTGGCGAAATCGACTCTGCTTTGCTGTTCGCCGGTGGCGGGATTCCAAACTTTTCCGGAGCGGCCGGAACTGGATTCCACGGGCTGGCCGGCAATCCAATGGACAATACGCCTGAGTTCAACATGCTTGAGTTCGACTTCAGCTGCGGTCACTTGGTTTTCCTCTGTATCCACTCTACTGCTTTGGTGGCAAGACTATCGAGCGCGATCACCGACATCTCGAGGTGCACTTCTTTGGTGTCTTCGATTTTGTTGTGGCTGATACCGCCGAGGGACTGGACAAACATCATAACGGCCGGGATCCCGGCGCGGGCCACTTCCGCTGCATCGTGCAGGGGGCCGGAGGGCAGTCTATGGGAGTGTCGGGAGGTTTCGGTGACTGCCTGTTCGCAGAGGGCGAGAAGGTCGGGATGGAAGGGGACGGGTTCGATGTTCCAGATGCGCGCCCACTCGACTGTGCACTTCTCTTCGCGGGCGAAGCGCTCGCTGGCTTCGCGGGCTTCGGCGTACATGGTGGCGAGGACGGCGGCGTTGAGATCGCGCTGGTCGAGGGTGACTTCGCAGCGACCCACTACGGCGGTTACGATGCCGGGGAAGGTTTTGACGCTGCCCATGGTGCAGACGGCATCCTTGTGTTTGCCGGCGATGGTGCGAATGTAGAGCGCGAGTTTGGCGGCGGCGGCGAGGGCATCGTGCCGGGCGTTCATGGGCGTGGAGCCGGAGTGGGCTTCCTGGCCGTGAAAGGTGATGGCGTGGCGCTCTACTCCTTTGGTGCCCATGACGACTCCGAGGGGAAGGCCGAGGTCTTCGAGGACGGGGCCCTGTTCGATGTGCAGTTCGATGTAGGCGGCGGCGTTCTGCTGTTCGGCGCGTGCTTGGGGGAAGCGGTCTATTTCGATGCCGCAGGTACGGAGGGCGGCTTCCATGGTGATGCCGTCTTTGTCTTTGCGTACGCGGTCGGCGGCGATGGAGTCGGTTCCGGCGAAGGCGGAGGAGCCGAGGAGGCTGCGGCCGAAGCGCGCGCCTTCTTCGTCGGCCCAATCGACTATGCGGATGGTTACTGGTGGGCGGCCGTTGTATTGTGTGGCGAAGCGGCGGAGGATTTCGAGGCCGGTGAGGATGCCGAGAGCTCCATCGAGCCAGCCGCCGTTAGGTACGGAGTCGAGATGGCCTCCGATTATGAGGACCTGGTCTGAGGCGCCGGGCAGGGTGACCCAATTGTTTCCTGCCGGGTCGAGGTGATGTTCTACCGGGAGGCCGTCTAGTTTGGTGGCAAACCATTCGCGGGCCTTTTGCCAAATTGGGGTCCAGGCTACTCGTTGGGCTCCGTTTTGGTCGGAGGTCAGGTCGCGGAGTTGTTTTAGCTCGGTTAGAGTTCGGTTTGGGTTCAGCATTGGGTCAGGCTCGGAGAGACGCGATCGGTGTCCGCGTGTCCCGGCGAAGGAACTGGCCGTGGCCGCGGTTGCCCACGAAGACTCCGTCTCTTACCTGGAGGCGGCCGCGGACGGTGACGGCTGAGGGGCGGCCTTCGATTTTCATGCCTTCGAAGGCGTTGTAGTTGACATTGCCGGAGTGAGTGCTCGCGGAGATCACGCCTTTATAGATTGGGTCATAGACTACCAGGTCGGCGTCACTGCCCACCGCTATGGTGCCTTTGCGGGGGAAGAGGCCGAAGAGCTTCGCGGCCTTCGTGCTGGCTGCGTCGACGAAGCGGTGCAGGTCGACCGTGCCTTGTTGCACGCCATAGGTGTAGAGCAGATTGACTCGTTCTTCGATGCCCGGGATGCCGTTGGGGATCTGGGTGAAGTTGCCTTTCCCCATCAGCTTCTGTTCGATGTCGAAGGGGCAGTGATCGGTGCCTACGGTATCGATAAGGCCCACGCTGAGCGCGTCCCAGAGGGGCTTCTGGTTGCGGCGATCGCGCAGGGGCGGGGACATGACGTACTTCATGCCTTCAACGCCGGGCCGCTCGGCATAGCTCTTGTCGAGCAGTAAGTGCGGGATAACGGATTCGATGTAGAGTTTCACGCCGCGCTGCTTTGCACGGATGGCGGCACGCAGGGCCGGTTCGCACGAGAGGTGGACCACGTAGCCGGTTGCTCCGGTGTTTTCGAGGAAGGTGGCGAAGCGGTTTGTGCCTTCGGCTTCTACCGATTCCGGGCGGCTGGGCTCATGGCATTCGGGACCGGTTTTGCGCTCGGCCATGAGCTTCTGCTGCAGGCGTCCGACGAGTTCCGCGTTTTCGCAGTGGGCTGTGACTATGACACCCAGCTCCCGGGCGAGCGTCAAGGTCTGGTACATTTCGCCATCGTCCACGCCGAAGAAGTTCTTATAGGCGAGGAAGATTTTGAAAGAAGTGATGCCATCGGCGACGATCTGGCGCAGTTGTTCTTCGGTGTTGCTGTCGAATTTTGTTACCGACATGTGGAAGGTATAGTCGCAGGCGCTGTGGCCTTCGGCTTTTGACTTCCAGAGGAGATAACCTTCCAGGGCATCATCATTGCGGGAAGGGCAGCACATCTCGATGTAGGTTGTGGTGCCACCGATAAGCGCGGCGATGCTGGCGGTCTCATGCGTGTCCTTCGCGAAGGTGGACATGAAGGGCAGATAGATATGGACGTGCGGGTCGATAAAGCCGGGGAAGACGAGTTTGCCGCGCGCGTCAAGTACGGTGGTGTTGGGAGGCACTTCGAGGTTGGGCCCGATGCGGGTGATGGTTTCGTTTTCGGCGTAGATGTCGGCGTGGAAACGCGAGTCAGCTGTGACGATTTCACCGTTCTGGATGAGTAGCGGCATAGTTAATGGATTTCGATCCCGTGAGCTGAGCGGTAGCGCTGCATAGCTTCCCAGTCTTCTGTCACGGCGGGTTCGGACTGGCCGATTTCGGCCCATGTGACGGAAGTCCGGCCGGAGGGTTCCTGGACCATTTCGATGCAGTTTTCCACCGGACAGACGTTGTAGCAGAGGCGGCAACCGACGCAATCCTGTTCGCGAACGGTGGGCTGGGGTCTGTCGCTATTCGGGATCTGGTCTATGCACTGGTGCGCGGTGTCATTACAGGCCACGTAGCAGAGGTTGCATTTGATGCAACGCTCCGGATTGATGCGGGCGACGGCGCGGAAGGAGAGGTCGAAGTTCTGGAAGGCAGAGACGCGGTGGAGGCTCTTGCCGCGGATGGCGTCGATATCCGTGAAGCCCTTCGAGTCCATCCAGTTGGAAAGGCCATCGCAGAGGTCTTCAATGATGCGGAAGCCGTAGTGCATGGCCGCGGTGCAGACCTGGAGGCTGCCCGCGCCGAGGAGAAGGAATTCGGCGGCGTCGCGCCATGTTCCGATGCCGCCCATGCCTGAGATGGGTTTGCCGGAGCCGGACACGGTGGGATCCGAGCCGAGGGCGGCCAGCATGGCGAGCGCGATCGGTTTGACCGCCGGACCCGCGTAACCACCGTGTCCACCTTTGCCGCCGATGCTGGGGACCAGTTCGAAGGTGTCGAGATCGACGGCGATGATGGAGTTCACGGTGTTGATGAGGGAGAGCGCATCCGCTCCGCCCTGAAGCGCCGCGTGCGCCGGTAAGACGATGTTCGTGATGTTCGGCGTCAGCTTCACGATCACCGGAATTTTGGCGACGCTCGCAACCCAGTTGGTGATGCGCTCACAGTATTCGGGCACCTGACCAACGGCGCTGCCCATACCGCGTTCGCTCATGCCGTGGGGGCAGCCATAGTTGAGCTCTATGCCATCCGCACCGGTGTCTTCGATTTGCCGGACGATGGTGTGCCATGCTTCCGGCTTCGATTCGACCATCGCGGAGACGACGACGGCGCGATCCGGCCAGGCGCGTTTTACTTCGCGGATCTCGCGGAGGTTGACGTCGACGGGACGGTCGGAAATCAGCTCGACGTTGTTGATGGCCAGCATCTTATTGGCGCCGTAGTGCCATGCGCCATAGCGGTTCGACACGTTGAGGACGGGCGGGCCGATGGTCTTCCAGACTGCGCCGCCCCATCCGTGCTCAAAGGCGCGGTGGATCTGCGCGCCGGAGTTGGACGGGGGCGCGGAGGCCAGCCAGAAGGGGTTGGGGGATTTGATGCCGGCGAAATTGATGCTGAGATCAGCCATTGGCCATCACCTTATTGTGGATTGCGGTTGCCGCGAGTTTGCCGTCCTGCACGGCCATGACGGTGGAGGCTGCGCCTTTGGCCCGAATGCAGTCGCCACCGGCGTAGATGCCGGGTGTGCTGGTTTCGAGGTCCGCGTTGACGCCGATAAGGCCACGCTCAGTGGCGAGACCCAGCAGTACGGCAATCGACGGGCGATTCTGGCCGATGGCTTTGATGATCTGGTCGGCGGGCAGGATGAAGGCAGAGCCTTCGATGGGTTCGGGATGCGGGGTGAGCCGGGTGCGCACACATGCAAGGCCGGTGACGACGCCGTTCTCTGAGATGACCCGCACCGGCTGGGCGAGGAACTCGAATGACACGCCTTCGTTCTTGACGAAGCTGTATTCGTGATCGTACGCGGTCATCTCGCGTTCGGTGCGGCGGTAGATCATGGTGACCTGTTGTGAACCCAGGCGCTTCGCGACTGTCGCGCAGTCAATCGCGGTATTGCCTGCGCCGATTACCAGGACGCTGCGGCCGGGCAGGAGACTGGCAGGATCCAGTTTGCTGCGGCTGATGTAATCGAGGCCATCGAGGACGTGATCTTCTCCGGGGATTCCGAGAGAGGGACTGGCGCCTAAGCCGACGCTGAGGAAGACCGCGTCGAATTGGGATTGAAGGTCGGCGGCGGTGATGTCGCGACCGATGTCCACGCCGGTTTGGATGTCCACGCCCAGCTGGCGGATCATGTCTGCTTCGGCGAGCGCTATTTCGACGGGCTCGCGGAGAACGATGATGCCGTAGGTAGAGAGGCCGCCGGCGAGTTCGCGCTTCTCAAAGATAGTGACGTGGTGGCCACGGCGCGCCAGCTCACCGGCGCAGGAGAGGCCCGCGGGTCCGGCTCCGATGACGGCGATGCGCTTACCGGTGGCAGGACCGGGTTTCAGAAACCCATTCAGGCCATGGTTGAAGGCGTGGTCCATGGCGTGGCGCTGCAGGCGGCCGATGGTGATGGGCTTGTGCTCCGAGCCGAGCACGCAGGCACCTTCGCAGAGTTCCTGGACGGGGCACACGCGGGCGCAGGTGGCTCCCAGGAGATTCGAACTCAGGATGGTGGTGGCGGAACCGAGCATGTTCGCCGTCGCTATCTTCTTTATAAAGCGCGGGATGTCGATGTGGGTGGGGCAGGCCTGGGTGCAGGGCGCGTCATAACAGTAGAGGCATCGGTTCGCTTCGACCAATGCCTCATGAGTGGTAAGGGGAGGGAACTGCTCGGTGAGGGCGTTAGTCATTGGTCTTTTCTGTCTTTCCTCTGTCTCGCCTCATCAGCAACACGTACGTGCCTCCTGAAATCGCAAACCCAACGAACCAGGCATAACTGTAGAGCCAGCCAATATCGGGGACAAAGAGACCAATCAGGGCTACGAAGATGCCTGCGGCAAGGCTGATGACCGCGCGCCAGTTCACGCCGTTGCTGTATTCATATGCCCCGTTGCGCCGGTAAAGGTCGTCGAGCCTGAGCACGCGTTTTCTCACGATGAAGTAGTCGGCGATCATGATGCCGGCGATGGGTCCGAGGAGGCCGGAGTATCCGACGAGCCAACCGGTGATGTAGGAACCATAGTCGCTCATGAGCTTCCACGGCATCATCAGGATGCCGACGATGCCGGTGATGATGCCTCCGGTGCGGAAGGAGATGTGCTGCGGACTGAGGTTCGAGAAGTCATTGGATGGCGAGACCACGTTGGCGGCGACGTTGGTGTTGAGGGTCGCGATCAGGATCGCGATGAGGGCGACGAAGGCCAGGACGGGCTGATGGAAGCGCCCGATGAGAGCGACCGGGTCCCAGACGGGCTCGCCGAAGATCACGATGGACGCGGAGGTTACGGCCACTCCGATAAAGGAGTAGAGGGTCATGGCCAGGGGAAGGCCCAGAGCCTGTCCGGTGGCCTGAGCTTTTTGGGAGGTGGCGTAGCGGGTGAAGTCGGGGATGTTGAGGGCGACGGTTGACCAGAAGCCGACCATGCCGGTGAGCGACGGGACGAAGAAGGCGAAGAATTCGCTGAAGGTGTGGAACTTGCCGGGGGAACTGAGGACGGGGCCGAAGCCGCCGGCTTTGCCGGTTATCCACCAGAGGAGCAGGACGCCGACCCCGAGCATGAGGGGCGCGCCGACACCTTCGAGGAAGCGAATGGTTTCGATGCCACGCCAGATCACGAACATATTGAGAAGCCAGAAGGCGAAAAAGCAAACCCAAACCGCGCCGGGGAAGGCGGCCACGGAAGGCGCGGCGACCGCGAGCATGGATTGGATGGCCTGGCCGCCGATCCATGTCTGGATGCCGAACCAGCCACAGGCGACCAGAGCGCGCAGGATCGCGGGGAAGTTCGCGCCGCGCACGCCGAAGGAGGCGCGAACGAAGACGGGGAAGGGAATGCCGTATTTCGTGCCGGCATGGGCGTTGAGCAGCATGGGCACGAGGACGATGAGGTTGCCGAGGAGGATGGTGCCGACGGCCTGCCACCAGTTCATGCCGCCGGCGATGAGTCCCGAGGCGAGCATGTAGGTGGGGATGCAGACGCTCATGGCGACCCAGAGCGAGGCGTAACTGTAGATTCCCCAGGTGCGGCGGTGGGGCGGGACCGGCGCGAGGTCATGGTTGAAGAGACCGGGATCCAGATTCGCGGGATCGAGATGCGTGGCAGCGGCGAGGTCCGGCACGGTTTGCTCTCCTGAAATTCCGCCTGGGGCTGGCGCATCGGGATGATCTGGCCCCAAAGCGGAATGTTGGATTTTACCGCAGATGCGCCTGGGTTGTTAAAAAAGGGGGATCGGGCGGTTTGGGGAAGGGCGGAGGGAGGTTCGGGGCGGCCGCGTGGGGCGAGTCGGCGGGCTGGAGGTGGGTTCTTCCGAAAATAACCTCTGCTGACCCGAATAGGGGCGTTTTGGGCGGTTGGGTTGCGGTTGATCTTTTGTTTTCAGCAAGTGGCGGGTTCGTTCCGGCGGTTTATAGCTTTCGATCCGCATTTTCTGGTTCATTCCTGTGATGGAAATGCTGGGTGCGGGTTCCGGCGGGAGACTGGTGATGCGTTGGCGATTCCGGGCGGAGCGAGTGGACGGCAACGCCGAGTTTTCCCAGGCGGCGCACGTAATGACGGATCAGGCGCTGCCGCTGGCGTTCATCGGGCGCTGGCTGATTGGTTTCCTGATAGGGAACGCCGGTCGAGAGCGTCCGGTAGATGATGACCGCAAGAGCATGCGCCACGCCAATTAAGGCGGGCTTTCTGCCCTTTACCGACAGCTTCAGGAAGCGTTGCCGGAGTTGGCAGTCCTTTTTCGAGCTGGCGGCCCACGCGCATTCTACCAGCGCGGTGCGCGCCCACCGGTTCCCTCGTGAAATCGCTCCGCTCTTGTTTTTTCCCGCGCTGATCCGGTTCCCGGGACAGACTCCGAGCCAGGAACTGAGTTGCGCCGCGGTCGGGAACACGCTCATGTCGCCTCCCGTTTCGGCCAGCAGCGCCGCCGCCGAGATCTCCTGGATGCCCGGGATGGTTTGGAGCAGTTCGAACGGTTTCTGGTACCCCCTTTCCCCGATGAGCTGCAGGACCTCGGCGTCGATGGTTCCGATCTGCTGTTCAAGAAAGGCCAGATGCTCCAGGCTGTACCGCAGCATCCTGCGGTGGTGGTCCCGTAACCGGTGACCCTCGAGCGAACGCAGGATCTCCGGAATCTTCAGGCGGGCTTTGCGCTGGGCCAGATTGGCGATGGCTTCCAGATCCGGTTCGCCTTCCAGCAGCTTCTCCAGCATCAGTTGCCCGGAGACGCCGAAGATATCGGACAGCACGCTGCCCAGCTTGATGTTGGCCTCCTCAAGGACTTTCTGCACGCGATTGCGCTCGCTGGTGGCGTCCCCGATCAGTTGACGGCGGCGGCGCGTGAGATCCCGCAAATCGCGGATCGCCTGTGGGGGAATGAAGCTGGCGCGGATCATGCCGTGTCGCAGCAGGTTCGCCAGGAACTGACAGTCGTTCCAGTCCGTTTTATGCCCGCGCCGGGCCTTGACGTCCTCGCCATTGGCCAGAATTACCCGGATGCCGCTGTCTTCAAGTGCGGCATAGACCGGCTTCCAGTAAGAGCCGGTACTCTCCATGACCACATGTGTACAGCCGGTCTCCAGTAACCACTCCCGGAGCCTGCGCAGTTCCGCGTTATAAGTCCCGAACTTCCGCAGTTCGACTGCCGGCTCCACATCTGCGGCGCCCGTCATCACGCATACGTTCAGGATATTTTTGCCGACATCGATGCCGGCGCATCGTTCCACCATTGCCTTCATGGTTTCTCTCCTTCACGTCGGTGGGCCGGTGTTTCCTGCGAGATGTTCTTCCCCGGGCCTTGTGGGCTCCAATCGTGGGTTCCTGTACTCCGGCCGGGCCAGTTTCGTTTACGGTCAATTACCCCAGTACCCAGAGCGGCCCTCTCCACCAACACTGCCATCCTCCCTCAAAATCC
>JAUZEU010000672.1 GCA_030838885.1 Bryobacterales bacterium
CACCGCCTTCGAAGCCTGGTGTGGACGGGCACGCGGGCGAAGGCGAGGTATCGAACGTGATGGCTTCGCGGCCGGATCTGGCACATCCGGAGAGGGCGGGAACGCAGTCGGGGAAGGACCTGAACCGGATGGATCTGCCGAATGGAGTTTATACGGGGATCTGGTGGTATGCGAAGTTCCCGAATCATTATCAGGGGGATGCGGCGGGAGCGACCGAGGCAAGGGGAAAGGCGGCTAGCGAGGCTTCGGCTACGGCTGTGGCGGCGGCAATCCGAGCGATCAAGTCGGATACGATGGGGCCGCGGTTACAGAAGGAGTTTTTTGAGGCGGCTCAGCATCCTGGGGATACAAAGCAGTAAGCGCGTCCGGGGCACGCTGAACTACGGGAGCGATAAGACTATAACGCTAGAAATTGCCGGCTGCCACAAACGCGCCCCAGTAAAAGGGATGCCGGTAACGCGCATCTTTCATCAGCGCCAGAACACTTGATCGGAGGGCGGCCGCGGGGCCTTCCCCATCGCGCATCCGCCGGTGCAGCCCCGCCATCAGCGTGGTGGTGCTTTGCGATTCCACGCGCCACTGGCTTACCACGGTGTGGTGGACTCCCGCCGCAAAGAGAGCCCAGGTGAGACCCACCAGACCTTCGCCGTCTGCCACGTGGCCGCGCCCTGTTTCGCAGGCGCTCAAAACTGCTGTATCTGCTTTCAGGTCAAGCGCCATTAGTTCCCACGCCTCCAGCCAGCCGTCGTGCGAAGTGTCCGCGCCAACATCCGGGGAACCTGCCAGGAGGAGACGAGAGCGCATGGCATTCTCGCGATCCGCAATTCCATGACTCGCCACATGAATTACCCTGGCAGCGGGGGCGTACTGCCGGAATGTCGCCTCATTGGCCTCCACACCTGTTCGGACGACGGACGAATTTGGATAAAGCGAAGCGAGGCCCAGGACCTGCCGGCGCAAGGCGGGAATGGCGGGCGCGCCTGGCACTGCAGGGTCTCCCAAAGCGAATAAAGCCAGGGAGGGGGCCACCCCTCTGCTACGAATTGTCTGGTCGCGCAGGAATGTGAGAGAGGGAGCCCACGCGAGCGTGACGGTTTCGACCCAATACTTTCCAGCGGGGCTTATCAGGGCCTGAAACGGCAGTTCCCACAGGGGGCCATCGGCTACCAACTGGATGCTGGTCTTGCCTCGCAGAGCCGCTGCAGCCGGTTCCAGCAAGAGGCGGTAGAGTTCCCGCGCCTGCACGCGAAAACCGGGATCACGATTTTCCAGCAGAGCACGAAATGCTTCAGCACGTTTAGCAAGGGCTTCACGGGCAATCGCAAGAGGGAAGGTCAGGATTTTGGGGTGCAGGGGTTCCGCACCTTGCGAAGCGACGATCAGCAGCGTCCGATCTTTGGCGGAAACGAATTCGAGGAGCGCAGTTCGGGAATCCGGCAGTAGTGCCGCCAAATCTGCTTCGCCGAGCACAGGCGATTCACCACGCCAGCTTCGGAGTTCGGGATGGCTGACATACAAGGCTGAACGGAAGGCTTCGTAATCGTTCCATGCGGTTTGTTGGCGGGCCCGAACTGTGTCTTTGCCATCTGCGCCGACCCGCGACGCCCGCGTATTGAGACCGGCTACCGTGGCAAGCAGACGGGTCTCTTCGGTGCGCTCTTCCCTGGTCATGATTCGCGCTGGCCGTTCGGGGTCGCCGTTCATCATTTCCAGCAGCACCCTGGCGCGCGCGCTTTCAGCCGCGAAGAGTGACGCCAGCGGTTGATGGTCAGCTGCTTCCAGCAGAGCGAGTTGCTGGTAAGGGTAGACTGCCTTCTCGAAAAACCGTTGCCGCTCTGTTTCTCCGCCGCCGACCTTACCGCGCTGGCTCTCGATAACCCGAATGGCGCTGCGATAGGCTGCTCTGGCAGTCGAGAAGTCGCCCGAGTCCTGCGCGGCTGAGTCCTGCGCCAACAGGCCGAGCAATGCCTGGGCCTGCCACTCGCCATCGGGATCGCCGATTTTTCGCGAAAGGTCCGAGGCTTTCGATGCGTAGTCTTTCGCGGCGCTGAAATCCGAGCGAAGGCGGGCCACGTAACCGAGGCCCCGCAGGGTCTGACCCAGATTGTAAGAGTCATTCAGGGTCTCGAAGATTTCACGGGCGCGATCGAACGCGGCAGCAGCCGACTGCAGTTCGAGATGCGCCACGTGAAAGTTACCGAGGTTCAGTTCACTTTCGCCGATACATGCTTTGTGACCCGATTGCCTGCACAACCCCAGCGCTGTCTGAAAGCTGACGAGCGCCGCAGCGGAATTGCCTTCCATGTCCTGCACGCGGCCAAGATCCCCCAGCGACTGAGAACGGATTGACTGGTCACCCGTTTCTTCCGCGAGCTTCTGCGCCTGTTCAAGCTCACGCTTGGCGCCGGAATAGTTGCCCTGTTTCATCTGCAGAATGCCGAGATTGTAATGGACCAGGGCGATTTTGCTTTTCAGGCCGAGGCGCTCATAAATTCGAAGCGCGCTGTTGAACGACTCGAGCGCATGGGCGTGATCGCCCTGCAAAGCGTACGAAATGGCGAGGTTCTGGTACGGAGCCGCATCGTCTTTCAGCCCTTCCCGCTGGTTGATTTCCAGGCAGCGGCGGAGCATTGTGATGGTTTCCGGATACCGGCCCTGCGCTCCGAAAAGGTTCGCAAGGTTGTTCAGGATGAACGAGACGCGCTCCTGATCGTTTGCCCGCTCGGCGTGAAGGAGAGCGTCTGTGTATTGAGCTTCAGCGTCCGGATAATCTCCCAACAGCCGCTGCACACCGCCAATCAACTGCTCACAGATCGCAATTCCACGCTCATCTGAATTTTCCCGGGCGAGAGCCGCACACCGTCGGAAGCGTTCCAGAGCGCCCGAATAGTCACCTTTGTTGCGAAGAGACTCCCCCGCGTCGGCAGCGATTTTGACTGGCGAGGGCGGGGTTTGGCCGCGCATTGCCAGGTTGGGCAACAGTGCTATTGCAACTACTGACGTCAGGAACCGGGCGGATTGACCCATAACAAAAGTTATAGACTTATCTTAGAGGCACACTACTACACGTGAGGATCAGACCGTAACCATTGACGCCAGTCGGAGCAAAAAGCAGCATTGCACGCGAAGCCGCCGAAGCTGCTGATCTGCTTCGCGAATACACTTGTGTGGAATCCGACGTTGATGCCGCCGCCGCGCTGAACCGATTGTTTGGCGAATTTGTATGGCCCTGGTGCGCGGAAGCGGCGCGCCGAACTTTGCGCAACTATGGCGTGCGCGGGACGGACCAGAGAGACGAAGCATCAGACATAGCCGCTGAGGTGACGCTGTACCTGACTGGCCGGCTTCAGGAGATCCGGTCCGCCTCTGCACCGGACATCGGCAATCTGCGGGCGTATGCGGTGTCGGCAGTCTATAACGTGTGCTTTGCACGAGTCCGGGCCCGGTGCCCGCGTCATGTTCAATTGCAGAACAGGGTACGGTATCTGTTGCGCAATGACCGTGAATTCGCCACATGGGTCTCACAGGACGGAGAACAATTGGCCGGGCTGCAAGCGTGGAACGGGCGGGACGAGCATGTTGCCGCGCCCGTGCCGGAGCGGTCCGGGCAACCGCTGAAAGACGTGTTGAAGGGTGTTTTCGACCTCGCGCGCGGCCCGGTCCGGCTGGGGGAACTGATCAGCGCAACGGCCGACTCGCTGGGCATCGTCGAGAGTTCAGTGGGTTCCCTGAATGCCGGTGCGCAATATCCGGCTGAGCAAGCGGGCGCGGACCAGGTAATGCTGCAACGTGAGGCGCTGCTGACTCTCTGGCATGGGGTGCTACAGCTTCCCGCGGCACAGCGGATCGCGCTGCTTCTGAACCTGCGGGATGCGGGCGGGCACGGAGTGATCGAATTGATACCTGCCACCGGAGCGGCCAGCTTCGAACAACTGGCCGAAACAATCAACCTGACCCCACGGGAGTTGGCCCGGATGTGGCCGGAACTACCGCTGGAGGATGCGCGGATCGCAGAGATGCTCGGGCTCACGCGCCAGCAGGTCATTAATCTGCGGAAGTCCGCGCGGGAACGGCTTGCCAGGCGGCAGCGAAAAGCGGACGGTAATACGAGGGCGCCTTCCGCATCCTATACAGAACAAGGAGTGGGTGCACGCATGGGTGAGAAGATCAAATCCGTGTTTCGCCGCCGTCGGGAAAACGACGACTTATAGGCATGGCGGACCACCTTACGAGCGAAATGACCGACGGCTACAGAGCCCGCTCTCTGACGACGGATGAACTGCTCGCCGTCACGGCTCATCTGGCGGACTGCGAGGAATGCCGGCAGAGTACAGCGTCGCATCACGGTACAGGTAAGCTCCTGGAGGCTTTGGGTGATCCGCATCTGAGCTATGAAAGCCTCGAGGCCATAGTCCATGGCGGTCGCGAGGGCCTTGATCACGTGTCGGATTGCGCCATGTGCGCCGAAGAGCTGAAGGATCTGCGAGCCTTTTATGCGGGTATGCGCCAATCCCGGCCTGGTACAGAACCGCGGGGCTGGCGGATTGGCGTGCTTGTTCCAGTGGGTAGTCTTGCGCTCGCCGCAATCATCCTGACAGGTATACTTCTGCGTCCGGGAAACAAAGCGGCCGATGTGAGTGCTTCGCAACCGTACGTGGGCCAGCCCAGGGCGTTGGCCACTTTACGCGATTCCGGTCGCGTTTTGGCGTTGAACGAAACGGGCGCTGTGATTGGAATGGACGAACTTGCGCCTGCGGAACGAGACCAGATCGCCGAAGTGCTTCGGTC